>JAKAGC010000211.1 GCA_021817755.1 Acidobacteriota bacterium
TTTTTCCGAAAAAGGGATTGTGGCTTCCTTAACTATAGTGAATAATGAACTTCGATATGACTTCATGATTGAACCTCATGCGCATTTCCAATGTACCCGTTGCGGAGTATTAATCGATATTCCCATGAAAAATGATCTTTTCCTTGTGGAAACCATAGATAAGCATCGTGTTGAAGAAATCCAATTAACGTTTAAAGGTGTTTGTTCCAGTTGTCTAAAAAAATAAAAAACTCTGGACATTTTTTTTCTGATATAGTAAATTTTTGTTATAAAAAGGAGATATAGACATGAGTAAGACAAAACAAAATCTTGAAGCCGCATTTGCAGGCGAATCACAAGCAAGAAATAAGTATACTTACTTTTCAAAAGTAGCACATAATGAAGGATTTCATTACATTGGGAAGGTTTTTGAAGAAACCGCCGATAATGAAATGCAGCACGCAAAAGAAGAATTCAAGCTGTTAAATGGTATTGGAAACACTGCCGCCAATTTGAAAGAAGCAATGGATGGCGAAGATTATGAAACCACTACCATGTACCCCGAATTCGCAAAACAGGCAGAAGAAGAAGGTAACAAAGAAGCCGCATTACTCTTTCGACAAATCGGAAAAGTAGAAAAACATCATAGGGAACGCTATAAAAAGCTTCTCGATATGGTATTGAAAGGGAACGTTTTTAAACGTGAGAAACCCATCCGCTGGAAATGTATCAAGTGTGGTCATATTCACGAAGGAACCGAACCTCCCGGAATGTGTCCTTGCTGTAAACACCCCAAAGAATACTTCGAACCCGAATGTATGTGTTTCGAAGAAAATTGCGACAAATGTAAATAGTCTGGAAATTTTTTTCTTAAATCAGTATAATCAATCTATAATAAAATAGGAGGTACACACGTGGCTGTACAAGAAATAGTACCGGGGATTTACTCCATCGGTGTCAGGGATTGGGATCGTAAACTATTCGATGAACTTATCCCTTTACCTGACGGCACCAGTTACAACTCATACCTGGTAAAAGGTAGTGAAAAAACAGTCGTTATCGATTCAGTAGACCCTACCAAATGCAACGAATGGCTTGCCAATCTCGACCGTCTCAATATCGAACATATCGATTATATCGTTTCTCATCATGCCGAACAAGATCACTCCGGCTCCATCCCCAATTTACTGGCTCGCTTTCCCAAAGCGAAAGTCGTTACTATCGAAAAATGTAGAGAATTCCTCCAGGATCTCTTACTCATCCCTTCCGAACAATTTCTTGTTATAAAGGATGGAGAAACCCTTTCTCTCGGTGACCGGACAATCGAATTTATCTTTACTCCTTGGGTCCATTGGCCCGAAACAATGTGCACTTACATAAAAGAAGATAAAATGCTCTTTTCTTGCGATTTCTTCGGTTCCCATATGGCTACCAGCCACTTGTTTGTCCCCGATGATCACAAAGTAATTGAGGATGCCAAACGTTATTTTGCCGAGATTATGATGCCCTTTCGTACGACCATTAAGAAAAACATCGAAAAACTCTTGGCCCGGGAGATCGGCTATATTGCCCCCAGTCATGGACCCGTTTACGATAAGCCAAATATCATTATCGATGCCTACAATAGTTGGGTTTCCGATAAAGTCGAAAATATGGCAGTATTGGCTTATGTCTCCATGCATGGAAGTACTCAAATAATGGCCGATTATCTTACCAATGCCTTAATGAGTCGTGGTGTAAATGTCAAAGTTTTTAATCTCACCCGTGCCGATCTCGGTGATCTCGCCATGTTCCTCGTTGATTCAGCAACAGTGATACTCGGGACTTCTACCGTATTAACCGGCCCCCATCCTGCTGCTGTTTATGCATCTACTCTTATTAACGCCTTACGCCCACGTTTGAAATATGTGGCTCTATTTGGATCCTTCGGTTGGGGCGGGCGTACAGTTGAAATTATTAAAAACAGTTTAAGTAATTTGAAAGTGGAGCTCTTTGAGCCCATTCTGGCCAAAGGGCATCCCAAAGAAAGCGATTTTCAAAAACTCGATCATCTGGCCGATGAAATTGCAGCCAGACACCGGGATTTGAAAAACCAATAAAACAGATTATCTATGGAGGTAAACTATGACTCAAAAATTGGAAGTATACAAATGCAGTATCTGTGGAAATATTGTTGAAGTTGTACACGAAGGAGCAGGAGAACTCGTGTGCTGCAACCAGCCTATGAAATTGATGGCCGAAAATACCGTCGATGCAGCTAAAGAGAAACATGTTCCTGTCATCGAAAAAACAAAAGACGGTATACTCGTGAAAGTCGGAAGCGTTGCTCATCCCATGCTACCCGAACATTATATCGAATGGATTCAATTGCTCGCTGATGGAAAAGCCTACAGGCAGTTTCTCAACCCTGGCGATAAACCTGAAGCCCTGTTTAAAATCGATGCCGAGAATGTATCGGCTCGTGAATCCTGTAATCTCCATGGTATTTGGAAACAATAATACCAGTTTACCTGCACTAATTAAATAGGAGGAATTATGCAAAAGTATCAATGTATTGCTTGCGGTTATATTTATGATCCCAAGGAAGGCGACCCAGATGGCGGTATCGAACCCGGTACTGCGTTTGAAGATATCCCCGATGATTGGGTGTGCCCTATCTGTGGTGTAGGAAAAGACGAATTTGAACCTTACGAAGAGTAATATCTTATGAAATTTAAACCGGAAGGGCACGTTTTTACGTGCCCTTTCTTTTTTTCTAAGAATTTTTATTTTGGTCTTTATCCTAGAATGTTTTAAAAAGTATTTAATTTATTCGAGGTAAATATGGAAAATAAAAAGGATTACAGGATCGAAAAAGATTCCATGGGTGAAATGTCTGTTCCTCGTGATGCCTTATGGGGAGCACAAACCCAACGTGCCGTTGAAAATTTTCCGATAAGCTCATACCGTTTCCCGCGTATATTCATTCGTGCACTCGGAATGGTCAAATTTGCCGCAGCAACAGCCAATATTCAATTGGGATTACTTGATCCCAAACGCGGTAAAGGGATTCTCGATGCATCTATGGAAGTAATGAATGGAACTCTTGACGATCAATTTGTTCTCGATATTTTTCAAACAGGTTCCGGTACTTCTACCAATATGAATGCCAATGAAGTCATTGCCCATCGCGCTCAAATACTCATCGCAGAAAACGCCGATTCCCCCTTACTAATTCATCCCAACGACCATGTCAATATGGGCCAATCCAGTAATGATGTCATTCCGTCATGTATGCATATCTCCATTTTGGAAGCGTTAACTCTCAATCTGCTCCCAGCTCTTCGCAAACTTGAAGAAGAATTCCGAAAAAAAGCCGTAGAATTCAACCACATTGTTAAAATCGGTCGTACTCATTTGCAGGATGCCACTCCTGTTCGCCTTGGGCAGGAATTTGGCGGATATGCCAGCATGATTCAACATAGCATCCACCGTATTGAAAAAGATTTTCAGGATTTACGCGAACTCGCCCTCGGAGGCACTGCCGTTGGAACCGGAATAAATGCAAATCCTCGTTTTATAGAACTTACCATTCAGGAAATTAGCAAAATCACCCGTCTAAACTTTAGTGAAGCTCAGGATCATTTTGAAGCACAAGGTGGTAAAGATGCAGTCGTTGAAATTTCCGGAACCTTAAAAACACTTGCCGCATCCCTTTTAAAAATTGCAGGAGATATCAAATGGATGGGAGCAGGTCCTTATGGAAATCTTGGGGAAATAAATATTCCTCCCGTTCAACCCGGTTCTTCAATCATGCCCGGGAAAGTGAATCCCGTTATTATCGAATCCCTTCAGCAAGTCGCTGTACAGGTCATCGGGAGCGATGCCGTCGTCACTCTTTGCGGCCTCTCCGGTAATTTTGAACTAAATACCATGATGCCAGTCATGGCATTCAACATTTTATCCTCCATTCAACTATTAACCAATGGAATAAATGTTTTCGCAGATAAATGTATTTCCCGTATCACAGCCAATGAAGCCCGCTGCAAAGAAATGATGGAAAAGAGCCTTGCCATGGTCACCGCTCTAAATCCCCATATCGGGTATGATGCAGCCGCTGAAATCGCTAAAGAGGCTTACAAAACAGGAAAAACCTTACGGCAGGTTATTCTCGAAAAGAATATCCTTCCCCCCAATGAAATTGATAAAATATTAGACCCTTATTCATTAACTGTTCCTCAATAATATACGATTAAATGAAGAAATCCAAAAAAAACTATTTTGCCGTTGCTGTTGGCCGGAAACCCGGTATATATCAAAGTTGGTCTGGTGAAGAAGGTGCACAAAAGCAGGTAATCGGACATCCCGGTTCAGTTTACCAGGGGTTCCAAACCCTGGATGAAGCCCAGACATGGTTGGATAACGTTGCCAAAGGTCAAGTCACTTCTCCTCCCTCTGAAAAAGAAACCCCAAAGCCATTATTCTCTCCCTCAAAAGAAGATGATGTCTCTCTTTCCCATATTAAAAAGCATGCACGAGACAAAGAACCATTACCCGCTGTTACTCATCGTAACGTCGATGCGCCTGCGGAATTAAAAAATGGAAAGGTTATTCTTTACACCGATGGTGGGTGTATGAACAATCCCGGACCCGGTGGTTATGGAGTCGTTTTATTATATGCCGATAAGCGTAAAGAACTTTCAGGCGGATTCCGGTTAACCACAAACAATCGGATGGAATTAACTGCTTGCATCCAGGGGCTTCTCGCATTGAAGTTTCCCTGTCCCGTTATTGTATTCAGTGATTCCCAATATCTGATTAATGGAATGACAAAGGGATGGGCCCTTCGCTGGAAGAAAAAAGGATGGATGCGCACCCCCGATCAAATGGCAGAGAATGCCGATTTATGGGCTCAGTTATTGGAGTTATGCAGTATTCATCGTGTCGAGTTCGTGTGGGTTAAGGGGCATGCAGGTACTCCCGAAAATGAAAGGTGCGATCAGTTGGCCAAAGCTGCTGCAATGAATAAAGAAATCCATCAACCCGATACCCCTTACGAAATTGCTAAATCCAATCAATAATGATCGTATCTATTTGATTTAATAGTTCATCCTGGTGATTTCTTCCGTGTAAGGATGTTTTGGAGATGAAACCAATTTTTCCCAATTCCCCTCATCCACGATTTCCCCTTTTTGTATGATATAAATATAGTCGGAAACTCTCCGGGCTAACTCGATACTATGCGTAATTATTAAAAATGTATATCCTCTCTCTTCCCGGTAAAATTTTAAAAGCGTTACTACTTCTTCTTGCAATTCTTCATCAAATCCCGCTGTAGGTTCATCCAGTATCGTTAAAGCTCCTTGCCTCAATATTGCATATGCCAGTAAGCACCGTTGATTCTCACCCCCACTTAATTGAAACGGATACCCATTCAGAATCGATTCAATCTCTTCTCTTTTGAATCGAAGCCATTGCATCACCTCCATTAATTGAGCATCCGAAGATGATACCTTTTCCATCAATTGCAATTTCATTCGCTTTACAGGGTCGAAAGAAGACGCCGCCCCCTGAGGTGCATAAAAAATTCCATTTCCTCGTTTTTTTTCCAGTTCTTTATAAGAGACAGGAATGCCATCAAAATAAACCCGTCCTTCCTTTATGTTCATTTCTGGAGGTAATAGAGCTGAAATAGTTCGCCCTAATGTCGATTTCCCTCCACCCGATTCTCCTATTATTGTTGTGATGGAATGGCGAGGCACAGAAATATTAATACCTTTTAATAAAGAAACCGGAGAACCGGAGCCGATAAATTCGACTTCCAGGTTCTCCGTACGCAATAAAGCCATTAAATAACTGCGATGACCTCAATTTCGATATCTGCCGCTGCTGGAAGATCTTTAACAGCAAACGTCGAACGTGCCGGATACGGCTGTTGAAAATGAGAACCGTAAATCTCATTAACCTTTTTAAAATCAGCCATATCTTTTAAAAAAATAGTCGTTTTTACAACATTATTCAAATCTGCCCCAGCTTCACTAAGAATAGCCTTTATATTTTTAAATACCTGGTACGCTTGCCCTTCCACTCCACCTTCTGCCAGTGTTTTCGTCTCAGGATTAATACCCACCTGACCCGAAAGAAACAACATATTACCCCATTTAATTCCTTGAGAATAAGGCCCTAATGCAGCCGGTGCGTTGGATGTTGAAATTGCTTCTTTGTTCATATCAGTTGCTCCTTTTTTATTTTAAATTTTTATCAAAATGTTATGCTGATCATAATTAATAACTTATGTGTACTTGAAAGAGCCACGCTCATCGCTGATAGTTCCTTTATCTAAAAAGCTTTTGGTTACTCCTGCTCTTTCATCTGCATTCGTCATTGGCGAACTACCGTAAGTTGCACGTACTTTCAAGTATTCCGTTATTAATTGTAGTTCCTGTGTTGTTCCCCAACTTGCAGGGTTAAGTAATCCTGTCTGCTGTAATGCATTTGTAATTGAGCCTTTTACATAGCCAGGACGGTTTACATGGTTATCCAGAACCAATGCAACTCCGTATTCCGAAGAAATTAAATCCTCGATGTAATAATTCCCTATTTTATAAGAAGGTGATTTATAAAAAACTCCGATACGGGAAAAGGCATGTTCGATTTCAATCGCCTGAATTTGTTTATCTTGTCCGGCTTTCCAGAAAGTAAATGCCCATCCGTTGGTTCTTAGTTTTTCTTTATCTCCCGCAGTTGCCAGTTTTTTACCGTCCAGTGAAAAATAACCCGAAACCTCATCTTCGGGAATAATATCCAATCCATACTGTCCAAAATAGGTATGAAATAAAGACGAATCGGCAGTTTTAATTTTTGATAAAAGGGTAGCTAATTCACCCGGATCATTGTCGGCTCCTACCGTCCATTGAAACATACCAAACGAT
>JAKAGC010000212.1 GCA_021817755.1 Acidobacteriota bacterium
CGGAATGAGACTATTCTCACAAAAAGAGAGCTTGACTCACTTCGGAATAAGACTTTTCTCACGAAAAGGGAGACTGATGCATTTCCGAATGAAACTATTCTCAAAAAAAGGGAGATTAATGCATTTCCGAATGAAGCTATTCTCCTATTTTACTTGGCCAGCTTCCCTCAGAATGAAGACGACTTCCCAAAAAGAGAGGCTGTCTTATATCAGAAGGAGAAAGTGTGGTATTTAATCCCTTTTTTAAAAAATTTATTCCAAGAGTTGGAATCTAATGGTGTATAACAGAAACGCGTTGATTTAGTAAAAGGATAATACCCTATGATTTCCCGGAGACACTTAAAAGTTGAACGTTTTGGGTAGGCACAAGGGCCTACCTCTACAAAAAACAATCAAATTCCTTTTATGATGCAGGCATCAAATCGAATTACCTGGCATATGTTAGACTCGAAGGTCTCCCTTTCAAATTTAAAAAGACGTATTAATACACAATGCGACGAACTGGAATTATTTCTCGAGATAGCCGCGGATGGCTTTTTCGATACTCTCTTCGGTAATCCTCCTGTGCGACGCATTCCATATCACCTGGTCATTATCATCGGTAATAATGATTTGTGGAGATTCATGCTCGATATCGAATTTTCCGGCAATTTCCTCGGAACGGCCCCGGTTCGAGATGACATCGATCAACTCAAAATTAATGGGATGTGTATTATTTTTCAAAAAAATATCCATTTCGGTTTTGGCTGCTGCACTAATGGGACAGCGAGTGGAATGTTTAAAATAAATATTCATTTTTTTCTCCTGCTCTATCAAATCATAAATGATCGATAGTCCTATATTTTCCGATAAAAAAAACAAAATTTCAAGTGTTCAAGATGAAAAAAAAATAAGATTACAAAATTTTTTTATGGGATTAGGTGTTGACAATCAGTCGGAAATATAGTATTTTAATATCCTACAAATAACCGGACGGGTGGTTAGCTCAGATGGTAGAGCATCGGTTTTACACGCCGAGTGTCAGAGGTTCGAGTCCTCTACCGCCCATGTTAACAGAACGTAACACTGAAACGGTTACACGGAATGGGGTCGTAGTTCAGTTGGTTAGAACGCATGCCTGTCACGCATGAGGTCGCGAGTTCGAGTCTCGTCGGCCCCGCCATTCTCTCTTAAACACCTCGTTGAACATGTAACGCACCGTGTTTTTTACGGGGGCGAAATGGGTTCGACAGTATCGATGCGGTTAAAGTTGCAGATTGAGGTGAGTTCCTCATTAAACAGCTCAAAAAAAGAAACGCAAACGATTTACCAATCGCAGCATAAAATAATGTTGCCGTCTTTATTTTTTTCTCCTGCGGGGAAATAAAGGCGCCAATTAGCAGGATAGGCTCTTAAGGGAGCGCCTTCTGCTCTTGAGAGATGAAAATTAATGAGGGCCGGATATGGGACTTTTCGTTTGTTTTTTACTCGGACTCCGTACCTAAAGCAAACTACTTCTGTAGATGCTTTAACTTAGTCTATATTGGACGCGGGTTCGATTCCCGCCGCCTCCATTGACATGACAGCGAGAACACTTTTTCTCACTCTACCTGATTGACACGTTAGATGATATGAAACATATAGCACAATTCGTTCTCTTGTTGTTCCTCGCTTCTCTATCCTTATATCCCCTCTCAGTAAATGTAAGAGTATTCGACCACCCGGAATTTACCCGCGTGGTCCTCGAAGGCGACCAACCATTCGAATACTCGGTAAAACCATCTGAAAATTCCATCAAAGTCAGACTAACCAAAAAAGCGACAGTTCGCACCTCTTTGGAATCCTTTAAAAAATCGGAAATCGTAGACCGCGTGGTCCATAATACTGTTAAAGATAATAAAATCAGCGTCTTTAATATCCATCTGAAATCGCGTACAACCATCAAACGAAGCTTCGTCCTGGAACAACCGTTCCGCGTGGTCATGGACCTGGTCAAATCACCTGAAAAAAAGGCATCCTCTTCACCTATCCCATCGACTAAATCCAACAACAACTCCCCAATCATTAATAATACGAATCCCCAACCGAAAGCGATTACACCTTCCAATTCCCTGCAAGAACAAGATAAACCGGATGAACCGACAGCAGGTCAAACGACTGAAAAAAAATGGGCACCGATTACCCGCATATGCATCGATCCTGGACACGGAGGAAACGACGAAGGGGCAATCGGAAAATCAAAACTAAAAGAAAAAGACCTTACACTTAAAATATCTCAAAAACTGAAAAAAATAATCGAAACCCGCCTGGGCCTTGATGTTGTAATGACCCGAGAAAAAGATGAGGAAATCTCTCTTAATCAACGGGTGGCAAAAGCAAATAACCAGAAAGCCCAGATATTCGTATCGATACATGTAAATTCATCCTTCAGGAAATCGGCACGTGGTTCGGAAACCTACTACGTGAGCCTGAAAGCCACAGACCAGGAAGCTTTCCTTCTATCCCAGAAAGAAAATGAATCATCGGCAGAAGAGACGGAAAAAATCGCCCCGTCACAACCGCCATCTGAAGAACTGAAAATGATCCTCTGGAACATGGCCCAAACAGAATACCTGAAAGAATCCAGTGCCCTGGCAGACTATATCCAGGGAGAATTAAACGTACTATTAGAAACGGAGAACCGGGGAGTGAAACAAGCCCCGTTTCGCGTGTTGATGAGAGCGGCTATGCCTGCGGTACTGGTGGAAACAGTTTTTATCTCCAACCCGTCGGAAGAAAAGAAACTCCAGGATGATAATTTCCTGGATAATGTCGCCAATGCTATCTATACAGGTATTTCCAAGTTCATCTCCTCATATAACGCGATGTATAAATAATATATGAACAAGAGAATCATTTACTCACTGGTGGCGCTTGCTGTTATTTTTTTTATTATCTCACTGGTGATATTCATCAAATCCATAAACGAACCGGGCGACGAAATCGCTCAACCGCTTCAATCCCAACAAGGCCTCGAATTAAAAGAACCGACCATCGTCAAACTAAAACCTTTTTTTTTTAACGAGTCTACCCAAACGATGCAGCCGGTTAGCGTCGAAATCGAAATGCCACCGATGCGCGAGGCTGGATATCTAAAATTTCTCGAACTCTTATTAAAAGGCCAACCTGGCTATATCACACCTATACCGGAAGGAGTGAAAATCAGGAGCCTATACTACATCCAAAAACAAAACCTGCTTATCCTGGACTTCAACGAAGAACTTTCAAACCAATTCCCGGGCGGAAGCTCCGCTGAACTGGAATTCATCTACTTTATCGTAGACAATATCTGCTACAATTTTAAAGAAGTTCAAAAAGTCAAATTCCTGATCTCAGGAAACGAAGCCCAAACAGTCGCAGGCCATATCGATCTTGAAAATCCCTTCTACCCGGATTACCAATACTTCAATATCGATGAATAAAAAGGGGAGTTCTTCCTCACAAGAAGAGAGGATTAATCTACTATGAGAAATAAATCTATCGGGATATTCGATTCAGGAATCGGCGGTTTAACAGTCTATAAAGCAATCAAAGAAAAACTTCCACATGAACGGGTCGTTTACCTGGGCGATACAGCCCGCCTACCCTACGGTTCAAAATCAGCAGAAACGATCGTTAAATTCTCGGAAGATAACGCATTCTTCCTGGTGGAACGCCAGGTGAAAATTATCGTGGTTGCCTGCAACTCCTCATCATCCTACGCCCTACCTACACTCCAGGGGAAATTGGATATCCCTGTAATCGGGGTTATCGAACCGGGCGCAGAAGCAGCAATAAAAGTAAGCCAAAAACGGATCGGCGTTATCGGTACAACAGCTACTATCTCCTCAGGCTCCTACGAAAAAGCGATCCTGGAACGCAATCAAGATATTGAAATTATTTCAAAAGACTGCCCACTCTTCGTCCCACTTGTGGAAGAAGGCTGGCTTAACCATAAAGTGACCCGCTTAGTCATCGAAGAATATTTACTACCTCTTAAAGAAAAAGGAATCGACAGCCTTGTACTGGGCTGTACCCATTACCCGGTCTTAAAAGATCTGATCGGAGATGTGCTGGGAAAAGAAATTCAATTGATCGATTCTGCGGAAACAGTCGCGGAGAAAACGTTTTCCATCCTTAAAAGCTTCGGCTGGCTTCACCAGGACCGGCATTTTGGTATTACAGACGATGAATTCTATGTGACCGACTTCCCGGAACGATTTAAAAAAGTGGGAGAAATATTCCTTCAACGAAAAATAGACCGCGTTAACACGGCTGCAATATAAACACACTCAGCAGGGGGCGTTTTTCGAGAAAACTGCCCCCTTGCAACCCCCGAAAAAGCTTCTAACTATCTCTTTACCCATTTACTACTATAATACAATACTACTGTTTTATTTTATCAAGAATTTTTGGTGGTGCAGGCCCCTTTTTGCAAAAAGGGGCCTGCCTGCCAGAGGCAATCTATAAACTATAAACACTCCGAAACGATTTCTGCAATATCACGAACTTTAATCTGTTCCTCTTTTCCATTATCCTTTACGCCATCTTCCAACATGGTCATGCAGAAAGGACAGGAGGTTGAAATTAAATTGGAACCTGCATTCAACGCATTTTCGGTTCTCAAATGATTGATTCTCTTCCCGAGCGTCTCTTCAGTCCACATTAATCCGCCGCCTGCACCACAACAGAAACTATGTTCATGATTATTCTTCATTTCTTTAAGTGAAAGACCGGCTTTACAAAGAACAGAACGGGGCTGGTCAAATATATGATTATGACGACCCAAATAACAAGGATCATGATAAGTAGCAGAATCGGACATCTTCCCTTTCAACGTCAACTTACCCTCTTTCAAAAGCTGCTCGATATATTCGGTATGATGCACGACTTCAACATTCCAATCGGTAATACCTAACTGCTGAGCAAGAGCGGGATAATCATTCTTTAACGTATTGTACCCATGAGGACAGGTCACAAGTATCTTCTTGATATTGTAATTCTTAATGGTTTCAATGTTCTGCTGCGCGAGCATCTGGAACATGTATTCATTACCGAGACGCCGTGCCTGATCACCACAACAGTTCTCTTCAAGTCCAAGTATCCCGAAGTTCACATTGGCTGCCTTAAGAATCTTCACAACAGATTGAGATACCTTTTTGGCCCGTTCATCAAACGACCCGGCACACCCAACCCAAAATAAAATATCAACATTGCTGTCCTGAGCGAGTGTCTTAATATCCAACCCTTCGGTCCATTCAGCTCTGGTCGCTGCACCAAAACCCCAAGGATTACTATTGGTTTCCATATTCTTAAAGAATGTAGCAAGTTCAGTGGGGAACTTGGATTCCATGAGCACCTGACTCTGTCTTAAACCGATAATCTTTGGAATATGCTCATTCTTCACAGGACAAACATGCATACAGGCACCACAAGTGGTACAGGTCCAGATTTCGCCTTCGGTGTATGTTCCGGTCATCAACGGTGTGGGCTCGCCCTGCTCTTTCTTTAATAAAATATTCTTCTCTTTAAGAAGGAACTTTTTAAGATTCAAATGCAAATTCTTGGGCGAAAGAGGTTTCTCACTCCTGTTCGCAGGACAATAATCATCACAACGTCCACAATCGATACATGCAAAACTGTCTTCCAAATCTTTCCATGTAAAATCAGTAGCATGCACCACACCAAAAGTCTCGGCATTTTCCATATCCAACGAAAGAGGCTTAATAAAACCGGTAGACTGATTGGACTGGAACGTTATATTCACAGGACCAAAAATCATATGAAGATACTTGGAACGAGGAACATAAATCACAAATGCAAAAACATTGATAATATGAATCCACCAATTGATTTTTACACCTGTCGCTCCAATAGGTCCAAAAGTAGCTACCATCCACGCTGCAATCTCTTTCCCGATAAATGCCGAATACGCATGGCCGGGATTAAACGCAATGGCTGCTCCTTCATAAATGAAAAACGTAATGGTAACTGTAACCAAAAGTGTATAAATAATGAAAGATTCATACGAGGGATACGTGTAATATTTTGGACGAACAACCCAACGACGAATGGTAAAATACAAGACGGCTACCAATACCATAATACCAAATACATCGGCCCACGCAGAATGCATATTACGAATTAATCCATGACCGAAAAAATTCCAGTTTTCATTGAATCCTTCAAGAATATGGTTCACGCTAACAGTATCAAATGTTAATGACCCGTAAAGCAGAAATATATGCATAAGACCGGTAAAGATTCGTTCCTTTTTCAGAGAACATGTCAGGAAAAAGAAAGAGGTAACGGCATTTATAATCCGTTTGGGTAGATTGTCGAAACGGTTTTCCGGTTTACCTATTTTTACGAGTTTATATCGCAGGTAGAGAGGCTGGAAGAAACCGTATACAGTAAGCGCCAGGATAAAAAAGAAAAAAATAATTTCAATCCAGGTTAACATGATGTCTCCTTTTTGGTTTAATAAATTTAGAATATGATAAGTATATCATAAGTTGCAGTCCCGTGCAAATGGACTTTCCCGGGTTTTTATACATAAACCGACCAGGGGGCTTTTTTGAAAAACCGCCCCCTGGACCCCTGAAAAACTTTTGATATGTTAAAAGATAAAGGACACGAATAGCAATCATTACGAAATAATAAAAGGGTACGCAGTACCCCCCCTGGACTCCCGAAAAACTTTTGATATTTTGAAAGACAAAGGATATTAATAACAATCACAACTAAATAAAATAACAGGACTTCCAAGGATGAATTCCGTTTATTCAACGAAAAGACTTGAAAAAAACCGACTTTTGAGAGACAATATATCCTAACGATTTCAATACTTTCTGAGGACTACTCCTCACCCAAATCCAAGATAT
>JAKAGC010000213.1 GCA_021817755.1 Acidobacteriota bacterium
GGTTCCGCCGTATTTACGAGTAGTGGAAGTATCGGCTTGAGAAAATTTATCAAAGATAGTAGATATCTGTTCTTCCTGGATTCCGATCCCGGTATCGGAAACAATAAAATGGACCAGGATTTTTCCTTCAAGTCCCTCTTCCAGTATTTCGATTTTAAGTACAATTTCGCCTTTTTCTGTAAATTTAATGGCATTACCGATCAAGTTAACGATAATCTGTCTTATTCTACCCGGATCACCGATCAGATTATCCGGCACATTGGGATCGATATAATAAACCATTTCCAGTTCTTTTCTATGTGCCTGAATAGCGAGAGTGCGAGCCGTTTCTCCGATGATTGTACGAAGATTAAAGGGCATGAGTTCGAGAATTAATTTTCCGGCTTCAACTTTCGAAAAATCAAGAATATCGTTCAATATTTTTAAAAGTGACCTGGAAGCTTGCTGTACGATTTCCAGGTATTCCTTTTGCTCGGTAGTTAAATTTGTCCCCAATGTCAATTCGGTCATACCGATAATGGCATTCATCGGCGTGCGGATTTCGTGTGACATATTGGCAAGGAATTCACCCTTGGAACGGCTTGCGGCCTCTGCCGATTCTTTTGCGGTCAGGAGTTCCACTTCCAGGTTTTTTCGCTCGGTGATATCTTCTTTAATCGCAACATAGTGGGTAATATGACCCTGGGTATCTTTTATAGGAGAGATGAGAGTCGAATCCCAGTAAAGATCGCCATTCTTTTTCCGGTTATATAATTCACCGTGCCAGTCTTTCCCTGCGGTAATGGTTTCCCATAAGCGTTGGTAGTCTTCAATGGGATTGAAATCGGATTTCAGGATATTGGTATTTTTCCCAATAATTTCTTCCTTAGCATAACCTGTTATTTCTGTGAACCGAGGATTTACATAAGTAATAATTCCTTTCGTATCGGAGATTTCAATCGCGACGCTGCTTTGTTCAACAGCACGCGAAAGAATTCGTTTTTCCATATCATCTTCTTTTTTCCGGGTGATGTCGCGTAGAAGGATAATTAAATTAATCTGGCCGTGAATTTCAATATCAGAGATAGTCATTTCAGTGGGGAAGATTTCACCGTTTTTTCGTCTACATTCAACTTCGATTATTTTTCCATAAATATGACTATTATCTGAATTTTCATTTCCTATTCTTGATTTAAAAAAAGCAGTGGGATCAGCAACCGGGAGAATATTTTTAAAGAAGTTTTTTCCCTCGACTTCTTTGAAAGTATACCCTAAAATACGTTCTGCAGCCGGATTCCAGAAGGTGATTTCTGTATTCGTATTAACCACCACGATGGCATCCTGTATTGAAGATGTAATCTGGCGTAGTTTTTCTTCATTTGCTTCGATTTCCTGGCTTTTAATTTGCAGTTCCCGGGTTCCTTCGACAATTAAGTCTTCCAGATGGTCCCTGTGGGTCTTTAATTCAAATTCAACCGCTTCTCTCTCCTTTACTTCATTTTCCAGGCGTTGGTTAGAGTTTTCAAGATCTGCCTCCCGTGATGAAAGGCTGTCCATTAATCGCCCGAATGTACGGAATAAAACCAGAAATACCAGGAGAAGCACTATAACCGTAATGGCAATGATTTGATATAAAGAAAAAAGGATCGCTTTTTTCTTTAAAGTGATATCCTGAATCGCAAATACACGAAAGGTTACATTGTTTTTATAATCGACAAATACAATATTACAATGAACAAGAAAATATTTTCCATCCAGGGATACTTCCGAGAAATTGGTTTTATGATCTATTTTTTTTAGTATTTCAAGTGAATAAGCATAGTCGGGATTGTTTCCGGGGCTATAATAATAATCTTCTCCCATTACTTTTACTCGCGTAACGGAATTACCGGTAGTATTTTCCCGGTTTATTTTTATCATTGTCAGAGTTTGCAATCCCAGAAGGTTTTCATATTGTTCAAAGAAAATAGCTGGATCAACGATAAATTCGAGGGCGCCTATTGGACGATTGCTTTCCAATATAGGGTATATTAATCGATAAAACAGTTTGTCCCCGGATACGGAAAATAAATTATCTGTTTTTTTTTTTTTGATTAAATCTTCGATTATTGATTTTTTTAAAGGTGGAACCAATTCATTTTTTACCTGTGGAACAGGGGGTATGACGGAGAAATAGTCGATTTCAGCTCCGGGTACATACAGATACCAATTAATCTGCATAAGAAGAGAAATGCGGGCGCCTGCGGAATCGAAGATTGGTCTGGAAATTTCCTCCAATAATTTTTTATTAAATGTTTCTGCCGCCACGATGTTTTCTTTCTTTTCCAATAACCGTGTCATTGAGGTTTGAAGAGAAGATTCCACATGCCCTCGGGAAATGAAGTAAAATTTCTTCATTAAATCGTCATAAATATCTGCACCGTGGTAAATTTCATTGTTTTTATTTCGAATGGCGTTGTAAAGAAAGAGAAACGAAATAAGAATGATCAAGCCACTGGCGATTTCCAGTGCCTTGCTTTTCAGACCAACCGGGCTAAACCCTGATTTAATTTTCATACCCATATATTTTATAACAAAATAGTAAATTTACCAAATGAATTTTGGGGTTTTTCATACTTTATTTTACGTGGATGTATAAACATATTGGGTAAGTTGTGTGTTCATACTCTATCTGGATTTTACATGAAAGAAAAGGTAATATTTCTGAATATATGGTGGAACTTGAATAAATTTTCCGACTAAGCTATAGTGAATAATATTTCATTTTAGAACCTGGAGGTAATAATGAATTCAAAAGAGTATTTCGATTTTACGTTGAAACGTATTGGATTTTTTACACTTTTATTTTTTATTATTTCATTATTTGTCTGGCAACCGTTATATGGGCAACAGAAAAAATCTGTAGATGCTTCGCAGGATGAATTTGATTCAATTGGTCCGATTCAAAAGGGGAGCCTTGCCTGGCAACTTGATGAGTTTATGAAATGGGTAATGAAAACTCGTAATCTCGTTCCCCGTGAGAAAGTCGTTGAAGAGCCTTATTATGTTATAGAAAGCTTAATGATTTCCGGTTCCGTAGATCAGAATCGTTTCTCTTTTTCAATGACAGGCAGTGTCGTATCCGATTCTTCTCTTCTAATTCCATTGTTCGGATATCCACACCAGGTGATATTGAAAAATGTTACTATCGATAATGAACCTGCTATAACCGGTTTTTCAGGGATGAATAATTATTATGTGAGTACAGGGAAAAAACATTTTACTATTCGAGGGGAAATGTCTCTTCGAAATGAAATGAGTTTTTTTGTTCCAGGTCCTGTGAATTTTTTTACGGCTGATCTCTCAGATGGAAGAATTGTAGAAGGAAATGTACTGCCTGCATTGGAACAAGCCGTCATCCATCTTGAATCCGGTAAAAAAGAAGAGAAAACCGAATTAAACTTACCCCCATTGTTCCAGGTCTCCCGGGCAATTCGTATAAGAAAAGAGATTACATTTGAATATCAGGTTCATGTTCGTAGTGGCAGTGAAATCTCTTCCGTTACATTGCCTATTAAAAATAATGAAATTATCCTGGAAATACCCGGTATGAACGGATGGAAACAAGCCAATGGGGAATTAATCGTTCCTGTTTCCGGCCGTGATATTACATTCAGTGTACAGGGCCGCCTTCCCAAAATCGGTGCATTTGAACCTGATCCGCGTAGTTCTTATGAATGGTGGCTAATTGAATCCGACATGGAGCATCGTGTTTATGTCAAAACATCAGGTAAACAGGTCGATTCCAGCGAATCTCCTATCCCCAAACAATTGGCTTCCCCTAAATTGTATTTACTCACAAAGGGGCAGAATCTCAATATCCAGATTAATGCTTTAACTGCTATGGAAGCTCTTGCTGTTGTTATTCCCTCACAGTATCGAACAATTGTTTGGACCAGGGAAGGAGAGATGGTGGCTATGGATGGTATTCAATACCGTAATAATGGCCTTGATTATATTCCCTTTGATTGTAAGGGGAAACCGTTGTATTTTGAGATCGATGGTCAGGCCAATAAAATTTTATCCGAGAATTCTACTGATAAAACACGTGTTTTGATTCCGCTACAAAAAGGAGAACATCAAATCCGAGTACAAAGTATTATTAAAGGATATAAACCCGGTCTATTCGGGGGAATAATGCGGATACCCGTTCCATCGCACGAATTGACCATAAGCCAGGACTCTATCGAATTGCGGTTACCTTCATCGATCATTCCTTTGTGGTTTACAGGAGGTGAAGGAATTCGGAGTCCCATCGGATTCGGAGATGGTTTCGCAATCTTAATCTCATTGGTTTTGGCTTTAATCGTTTTTAAAGAAATCCGCCCCCGCTTGGCACTATTTGTCGCTTTATGCGGATTTTATTTTATCATTCCTGCATTATTTATCGGTTCTCTGGTTTTATTAGTTATTATAATCATCATTAAATTAATCTGGTATTTTTTGGCAGGATGGAAGCGATGGGTTGCATTAGCAATTGGAGCTATAGTTATTATAATTACTGTAGGATTTTCTTTCGAGTATCTACATCGCTATGAATTGCCCGGAGGGATGACATATCAGAAGGATCAAACCGAAGCTTATGAACCTGGTACTTCCTACGCTAAACCGCCAGGAAAATTTAAAATGGAAACTGAAGCCGATGAAGAACAAATTGGGCAAAGGGCAATGCCTGCTCAAATGAATGAACCTGCCGATAAACTGGGGAATGTATTTTTTAACGGAAAGAATGTTGTTGAAGGTGTAACGCCTGTGGAACTCCCAATGCCCGGATATGATTATGCGTTAAGTGTTTCACGTGAACTAGTAACGGCCGATCGTCCTTTAAGCCCAAGCTTAATCTATATCACGCGTTCAATATTAATACCATTTGTATTGATCTGGATATTCTGTCTGATTTATACTTTAATCTTACTTACTCCAAGAATAAAATCACAATTGATTAAGATAAAGGAATTCTCTTCAAAGGTTTCTTCTGGAAAGGGAAAGGAATTATAAGAAAAAAATGACGCCGGAGACGAAAGTCTCCGGCGTCGACTGGGATTTAATAGAATTCGTAAGGTCGCGAATAATTTTTTAGTTTAGCATTCGCATGTTCTTAAAATTGTGCAGCGGCAATCGGTTTCAAAACCACAACGGGTCCTGCAATCCGTAAGGCAGTAGGTTTCTTCGCTTACCCCACCTTTTAGTGATTTCATTTCCCGAGAGTTAAGATTTGTTACTGTTTCTTTTTTCAACATTAATTTTTTGTCCAGTTTTTTAATTTTCATTTTAAATCCTCCTATTTAGATAACAAATTTTGTTTGTTGTTGGCCATTTGTTTATTTTTCTCTGAGAATAAAGATACGCAAATAAAAAGAAAAAGTTTTAAAATTTTGTAATTTTATATTACTTCCTAAAAGGGTATTCTCTATTTTAAATAAAACATTTTTTTTGTATTTAGGAGTAAAAAGAATGTTGAGATTAAAATAATCTCTAAGGAGTGGAGTCCTACTTCTATTGCTTTTAAGCAAACCCCGGTATATAATCATTAAATGAAAAATGACTTATTTCTATTAGATCCATCTATCGTATTTATGAATCATGGCTCCTTTGGTGCATGCCCACGCGATGTGTTCGATGTTTATCAAAACTGGCAACTTGAAATGGAACGTCGTCCGGTTGAATTCCTTGGCCGGCGCTCCTCATCTCTTCTTGAAGGGGCGCGAAAAAAACTATCCGAATATCTGGGTGCCGATTATAAGAATCTGGTATTCGTTACCAATACCACAACAGCTATTAATACGATTGCCAGGTCCCTTAAACTGGAAGCAGGAGATGAAATTCTAACCACCGACCAAGAATATGGTGCTTGCGATAATGCCTGGAATTTTGTTTGCAGCACTTGGGGGGCTGTTTACAAACCGGTTCATATTCCTGTTCCTTATCCCGGAGATGAAATAGTACTAGACATATTTTTAAAAACCATTACTCCCAAAACCCGCATCATCTATTTGAGCCATATTACCTCAACTACAGCGTTGATTTTCCCAATAGAAGCCATCTGCCGTTTGGCACGAGAAAGAGGTATAATAACGATTATCGATGGAGCTCATGTACCTGGACATATTCCTGTTCACCTTGAAAAACTTGCCGCTGATTTCTATACAGGAAATTGCCACAAATGGCTTTGCGCGCCAAAGGGTTCCGCTTTCCTTTATGCCAGACCGGAGCATCACGAAACCCTCCACGGATTGGTTATCAGTTGGGGTTATAGCACTGGTGTGACCGGGCATACTTCTTTCGATGCATATACCGGAGCCGATACGTTTATTCGTCGACACCAGTGGCAGGGGACACGAGATATATCTGCTTTTTTAACAGTACCGGCAGCTATTGAATTTCAGGAAAAACATGAGTGGAATATGGTACGTCAACGTTGTCACAATCTCGCCATTCAAACGATGCACCGCTTCGCGAATTTAACCCGGTTACCTCTTTCTGGCCCCGATAATTCGTTCGGACAAATGGTAATCCTACCTGTTCCTGCATGTGATCCGGAATTACTGAAATCTACACTTTATGATAAATACAAAATCGAGGTTCCTGTAACTGTTTTCGAGAATCAAATATTTGTCAGGGCGTCTTTCCAGGAATACAATACGGAAGAGGATGCGGATACATTAATCGGAGCGCTTCGCGATATATTTAAACTCCCATCAGCCTGATTTGTTCCCCTTATCAATTGTGCCATCCTGCCAATGTGGGATACTATTTACATAAGAAAGAATTCATGGCATAATTAATATATGAATCCAAAAGAAGAAAAATGCACTGTTATTGAAAATCGGAATATCGGTAAAAATT
>JAKAGC010000214.1 GCA_021817755.1 Acidobacteriota bacterium
ACAGCAAAATTTGAAGTCCCATTACCCCCATAGATAGTTCCTATTATTGCAAATAGAACCTGAAATTGAGCAAGGGGTAATAATTGACCATCACAAAATGCCCATCCATATGGAGCATAATCAAAACCAAACATTCTTATTTCACCGATATATGGTTCAGCCATAATATTCTCCTTAATTTAATCCTATTTTTACTGCTGAGGAAAATACCCATTAAGTGCAATAATATAATTGAGTGCCAGGAAAGGCATTCTATTATCGTGATACTGTCCACCACCGATACTTCCAACAACTCCATTTACCAGGTCAAGTTTAAGATCTGGGTCAGTGGGTTCTGCAACATAAAAATTGTCACCAGAGGGAGTGGCAGCTAATACTTTCCCGGAGATCGTTTGTTCAGTAGCATTAGAACCGGAGGCACAAAACAAATGCGAATGATTTGTTAATTGATTCGAAGTAATGGTAACCGATTCGGTTCCAAATTTAAGACCAATCTGCCGATTGGTTAACCCAGGGCCCTGCCCCTGATGTATTGGCGCACGACCTCGTAAATCCGGTAAAGCAAATGTCGTAGAGCCATTTCCTCCATAAGTGAATCCCAAAACTGCATAAAGAGTATCGTTTCCTGATATGGTAAGCACCGTTCCATCGCAAAACGCCCATCCTTGAGGGGCATAGGTGCCTGCAAAAAGTCTAATTTCACCTACAAATTGATCAGACATATTTTTTTCCTCCTATTTCCTTCATTTTAAATTCCTCTTTGCAGCTATGACCGCGGAGGATAAACACCAGAGGTTGCAATACAAAAATTAACAACCTGACAGGGTTGCATATTGGGATGTGTTTGACCACCTCCGGTAGCAGAAATAACACCCGCATTCATGGCAACAAGATTTTGAGGGGAAAAATAAAGGGGATCATCTACTGCCGGAGATGTAGCCAATGATCTGTTGGTTGCGGGTTTAAACGCATCACCATTCTGAGTGGTTCCATAAGCATTGTGAAAATGAGAGGGCATGGTGTCTAAGGTTATAGCCACTGCTTCGATACCTCCTTTTTCTCCTATACCATAACTTGAAGACCGATGCATCGGAACACGCCCTCTAAAATCAGGCAGGCCAAAATTTGTCCTACCATCGCCACCAAACCGGACACCAAGCAACGAATAGAGTGCATTATTTTGATTAATTAATAATAGTGTTCCATCGCATTTCGCCCAGCCTTTCGGTGCAAAATTAAATCCAAAAACTCTGATTTCTCCTAAATATGGTTCTGCCATATTTCCTCCTTATTAAATGTTTATTAAATTAGTTTAGAGAAATAGAAATAAATTGTCAAATGATTTTAAGGTAAAAAATTTTATTTCACACAAAAATTGTTACAGAATTATAACTAAAAATATTAGCAAATAATTATCCTTTCTCTTTCGATTTTTAATAATTTAATCCGCCCTCTTAGTAATAATTAATGATATGAAATGCCCCCTTATCGAACCCAATATGGAACCAATAATGGAGCACTTCAAATGGTATATTATATTTTAAATAGATTATTTCTAATCCGCAGTCGGATATATTCCTTCAGTTGCAATACAAAAGTTTAAAGCAAGAAAAGGTTGACGGTTTTCATGCCCCAGATTCCCACCTGTACCCATTACTGCATACTGAGAAAATGGAGCATTCAGTGGCATAGAGGGATTGGTCTTGTAGACATTCCCTTTTCCCGAAGTTTCATTGTGAATTCCACAATACAAGTTTTGAGGATTGTTATTATTTGCAGTTTGATTGGACACAACCATTGAATGATTATGACTGGGAATTTGAGATTCAGTCAATGTAATGCTTTCATATCCACCTTTTTGACCCAAAGCATTAGAACTCAAACCAGCTCCTTGCCCATAACACAATGGAATGCGTTCCTGTAAATTCGGAACGGCAAATTGAGTGGTTCCATTGCCCCCATATGTAAAACCGATCACAGACGCAAGAGCCTGATATTGCTGAACAGGTAAAAATTGTCCATCACAAAATACCCAGCCCCTTGTCGCAAAATTAAATCCGAAAATTCGTATTTCACCAATATAAGGTTCAGCCATGTTAATCTCCTTTAATTATTCTTGAGTGGGAAAAATTCCAGTCAAGGCAATAATATAACTGATTGCCAGATAGGGCATCCTGTTTTCATGAGATGCATTTCCACCTGTATTACCAATTACACCGTTAATTAAATTTGTTTCCAGTGGTGGAGTCGTTGTGGACTTGGGAACATAGAAAAGGTCGGAAGTTGGGGTAATTGCCAGCACATTTCCTTGAATAGTTTGCGAATCGGCATTTCTGGCTGAAGCGTAAAAAGTATGAGAATGATAAGGTAAATTCGATTGAGTAATGGATACGGACTCATTGCCCAATTTCATTCCTATAATCCTTGACGTTAACCCGATTCCGGTTCCCTGATGCATTGGAGCACGGCTTAGCATATTGGGTAATGCAAAACTGGTGACACCATCTCCTCCATAAGTAGTACCAATAATCGCATAAAGTACATCATTATCTTTAATATTGAGCATTGAACCATCACATATATGCCATCCACTCGGAACTACTTTCCCAGCAAAAAGTCTTATTTCTCCAACATATTGATCACTCATTGTTTTCTCCTTTAAGTCAATCCGTTCGATTCCTCATACAGCTTACTGCCGGGGAGGATAATAACCGGATGTTGCGATACAAAAATTAATAACAAGGCACGGTTGGATATTATTGTGTGCCACTCCACTACCCGTTGGCGAAATAACTCCCATATTCATCGGTAGTAATTTCTCACTTGATATTGGTGTTATATATACCGGATCATCTGCTGAAGGTGACGTTGCCAAGGATTTGGTACTCCCGGGTTTAAACGCATCTCCATTTTCATTGGTCCCAAATGCTAAGTGGCTATGAAATGGAATCGTATTTATATTAAGAGTAGCCGATTCCACGCCACCTTTTAATCCCATCGGATAATCCGCTGAAAAACACAGAGGAATACGCCCTCTTAGATCCGGTAATCCAAAATTTGTTTTCCCGTCGCCACCGAATTGAACCCCTAATAGCGAGTACAACGCTGGATTCTGATTAATAGGCATAGTTGCTCCATCACATTTAACCCATCCGGTCGGTGCAAATTTAAATCCAAACAACCTGATTTCTCCTACAAATGGTTCTGCCATTTTTCCTCCTTATTAATGTTTATTAAATTAGTTTAGAGAAATAAGAATAAATTGTCAAACGATTTTAAAGGTAAAAAATTTATTTGATTCAAAAAATTGTTACAGTATTATTACGAAAAATATTAGCAAATAATTATCCATTCTCTTTCGATTTTTAATAATTTAACCCACCCTCTTAGTAATAATTGATGATATGAAATGCCCCCTTATTGAGCCAATATAAAACAAATAAGGGAGCATTTCAAATGGTATCCTATTTTTTTAATAAATTAGTCTACGTCTAAGCCGGATAAACTCCATCAGTTGCAATACAAAAATTTAAAGCGAGGAAGGGTTGACGATTTTCATGCTTTTGACTCCCCCCATTTCCCTGTAATGCATTAGTAGAAAATTGAGTATTCAGTGGTAAAGAGGGATTGACCTTGTATACAGTCCCTTTTCCTGAAGCTTCATTGTGAATTCCACAATATAAGTTTTGAGGGTTGTTATTGTTAGCAGTTTGATTGGATACTATCATTAAATGATTATGACTGGGAATTTGATCTGCATTCAACGCAATTTGTTCAACTCCACCTTGTTTACCTAAATCATTGGAAGTTAAACCGTTTCCTTTACCATAACACAGAGGAATGCGCCCCTGTAAATTTGGAACGGCAAATTGGGTAGATTGATTTCCACCATAAGTAAAGCCAATCACACTATATAAACCCATAAACTGTTGGATAAGTAATTTTTGTCCATCACAATTTACCCAACCTTGCGGGGGAAAATTGAAACCAAACATTCTAATTTCACCGATATAAGGATCAGCCATATTAATCTCCTTTAATTTTAATCCTTCGGGGGGAATATGCCCTCATATGCAATAATATAATTGATTGCCAAATAGGGCATCCTATTTTCATGAGATCCATTTTTACCTGTATTACCAATTACACCGTTAATTAAATTAGTTTCAAGTGAAGGAGTCGTTGTGGACTTGGGAACATAGAAAAGGTCGTAAGGTGGAGTAACTGCGAGTACATTTCCTTCAATAGTTTGCAATTCTGCATCACTAGATGAAGCGTTAAAAATATGAGAATGAGCAGGTAAATTCGCCTCACTAATGATTACAGTTTCACTACCTACTTTAGTACCTAAGATCCTTTGTGTTAAGCCGGGACCTGTTCCCTGGTGCATGGGAGCACGGCTCATTAAATTGGGTACTGCAAATGAACGAATACCATCTCCTCCATACCTAGTACCAATAAGGGAATAAAGTGTTGAATAAAGCTGAATACTGACTTCTTGTCCATTGCAAAAAAGCCATCCACTCGGAACTACTTTCCCAGCAAAAAGTCTTATTTCTCCAATAAATTGATCACCCATTATTTTCTCCTTTAAACCTATTGTTAATATTTCTCATACAGCTTATGGCCGTGGAGGGAAAGCACCTGTTGTTGCAATGCAAAAATTCAGAACCAGGCACGGTTGGATATTATCGTGTGATCCTCCACCGCCCGTTACCGAAATAACATTGTTATTCATTGGTCTAAGTTCATTACCTGATATTGGATTTACGTATAAGGGATCATCCAATGCAGGTGACGTTGCCAAAGATTTGGTATTCCCAGGTTTAAAGGAATCACCATCCTCATCAGTTCCGTATACGGAATGGTTGTGATTTGGCATCGTATTTACTGTTAGTTGTACTGATTCCACACCATCACTCTTCCCTAACGGGTAAGTAGATGAATAGTTTAGAGGAACACGTCCTCTAAGATCAGGTAATTTAAAATTTGATATTCCATCACCTCCGAATCGGTTACTTAGTAATGAGAACAACGATACATTTTGAGCAACAAGCATCGTTGCCCCATCGCACAACGCATACCCGTTCGGCACGAACTGAAAAGCAAACACTTTAATTTCTCCTAAATACGGCTCTGCCATTTTTCCTCCTTTTTTTTAATAATAAAGTTTAATGAAAAGAAAAAGGAATGTCAAAGATTTTTAGGTAAAAATTATTATTTTGTTATAAATTTGTTACCATACAGATATGATATTATTTTTTAGAAAATTTAGGAAAACCGTTTACTTGAAATTGTTTCAGGAGAGTTGAAGTTCATTCATCCGGTGAAGAAAACCCCCGGATTTATATAAGAGTGTTTGTGGAGTTCCGGTTTCGATAATTTGTCCCTTTTCCATAACAACGATTTGGTCCATATTGCGAATTGTACTCAAACGATGTGCAATGATAACCACAGTCATCTTGCCTTGTAAAGATTGTATAGCCTGGCGGATTCGTAATTCATTTTCATTATCTATAGCACTCGTAGCTTCATCCAGTAAAAGAAGTTGTGGTTTACGTAATAAGGCCCGAGCAAGTGCAATTCTTTGACGTTCCCCACCCGAAAGAGTTATTCCTCGATCTCCAACAAGAGTATCGAGAACCCGTGGCATACGCAGAACAAAATCCTCCGCAGAAGCTATTCTTAGAGCATCCCACAATTCTTCCTCGGTTGCATTAGGGTTTGCCCACAATAGATTGGCACGAAGCGTGTCATGAAACAAAAAAGTCTCTTGTGGTACATATGCAATAGAATGACGCCACTTGATTAGAGGTATCGGATTATCTTTAAACGCATATTCATGATTTAAATTTTTATCACTTCCAATTGGACGTCCATCTGCCATAATAATTCCCTTTTCAGGAGCCAGAAGACCAAGTAATAAATCGGCAATGGTACTTTTACCCGCACCTGACGGTCCGACAATTGCCGTAATCTTACGTGCCGGGATTTCGAGATTCACATTATCAACCGCATATAATGTATTATCCTCAGAATATCTAAAAGACACATTTTGAAAGGTAATATTATGAAGAAGTGAAAATGGATCATTTTGACTCTTCCCATAAGTATCAATCAATCGTGTTTCCTCTTCAGCCGTTGCTTTTTTATAAAATTCAATCATTCCTGTAAAAGCCGGAAGCATATTTTTTATATTCTGATACTGCTGTTGAAGTGTAGAAATCCTGGGAAATATACGAATAAAAATTATTGCAAGAAGTAAAAGTCGAGTAGCAGGAATTTTTAATATTTGAACAGCGCTCCATGTAAAACCACTAAGAAACAAAACACCGAATACTTCATAATAAAACCGGGTATTCGATCTTGTTTTCGTAAAATGAATCATCCGGTTTTCCATCCCCCTATTAATAGTTTCAATCCGTTCTATGTGTTGTACTTCTGTGCCATAACTTTTTGCAGTTTTCATACCCGTGAGGTGTTCAATAACCACCTTGTACATTTCCCTGCGCCAGGTTCGAAACGAAACACCAGTCTCGAGAGCTTCACGGTTGAGAGGTTTCATGAAAATAATCATGAGTAAACCGAAAAACACGATAATTGACGTTAAAAGGGGCGATACCCAAAACGCCACAGCCAATTGGAAAAGAATTAAAACAGAAGACCCGGATAGTTGCATAAATAAAATTGTTCCGGCTCCAACTTGTTGGCAATCTGCCGTAAGTATATGGGTTATGTCTGAGGATTTTTCCCGGGTAATAAAAAGCCAGTTTGCATATGTTAATGCACGGTATAATCGGTTTTGCCAGGAACGGGTAAACCCTTGTTGTAT
>JAKAGC010000215.1 GCA_021817755.1 Acidobacteriota bacterium
TTTTTTAATGCTTCTTCAGGTGTGATATGATCCCGTTACGTCAATCTGCGAATTTGTTCTTCTTCCGATGTGTACACCACAATAACCCTGTCGAATTCTTTATATATACCCGATTCTACCAGCAGAGCCGATTCATAGATACTAATTTTATATAATCCGGATTTTTCAAGATCCCGGAAAATATTTTTCCGCTCAGCAGCAACCATCGGGTGGATAAAACGGTTAATAAAATCCCTTTTTTCAGGATCATCAAACATCATCCGGCTGAATTCTTCTTTTTTAATACCGGTTCGTTTATCGTATACCTCATCTCCGAATACTTCAACGATTCGTTTGACAACATCTTTTCGGTTGGAAAATACAATGTTTTTTGCAATATCATCCGCACGGATAGTAAAATAACCAAGTTCTTTAAAAATAGAGAGGATGAAGGTTTTTCCAGTACAGATACTTCCTGTTAAACCGATTCTAAACATCTTGCCGCGCTTATCCTTCAATGTGTTTACTCCCGTGATCCAACCTCAGATCAACCGTTATAGAATTTTAGTTTAAACCAACACCTATGAATTGTCAATAGACGCATCCGGGTAAAATTTGAAAATAAAATTTGCAAATGATACAATATTTACATGAAAAACAAATATAAATCCATAATTCAATTTGTAATTCCGGTATTTTTATTCCTTTTCTTCTTCACCCACTTCCTGGAAGCAGGAAAAGGTGAAATACGTTTCGTAGAAACAACGGTTGATCTACGGTTCGACGGTTCGGCTGTCGTTCTTTATACCATTCAATGGGAAGTACAATCCGGCGAATTTCACGGGTTCTATTTCCAGAACGATGAGAACTTACGAATCAATCGCTTTTCCGATAAATCATATGCGGTTGATTCCCATGGGAATCGTTACCCTCTGTCTATCTCTCCGGTGTCCGGTGATAAATGGGATATTATCCTTGCCAACGGGAAGGGAGTTTCAAGCGGACAGGTAACATACGTGTTTTATTTTGAAACCAATTTTGCGCAAGCCGGATACCTGGCCGCTACTACGAACGCAGAAGGGAAGAAGCTCGCGGTTTTTCATTGGGCACCACAACAATGGGATGAAGCCTATAACCAGGATCATTACACCTTAAAAATTCTCACACCTCACACGATTCCCAAAGGCACCATGCCGCGACCTTACGTTGAATCCAATACACTCATCCTTACGGAAAAATGGGTTAATGGGCAGTATCTGATCGATTATCAACGGGGAGAAAACGACAGACTTCTGATTCTGTTTCATAAAAATAATCCTTCGAATATGTTTCACATGCGTACACAGTTTTATATGCCTGCGGAATGGTTCGGAGACCTCTCCAGCGGAACCGGTTACCCTTCCGAATTACCTACGGATACAACAACCGCATCTCAAACAAGTTGGGGTGCTACCCCATCTTCCACACCTTCGATTCTCGACCGTCAATATTTAATCTATGGACTTATTATCGTCATAATTGTTTTTCTATTTATTATGCAAATGAAACACCGCTCGGTTGTAAAAGCCCACAATTCTGTGGATCAAATCCGATGGGAAAATCTTGATTGGACTCCTCCCAAATTGGTACTTTCCACCTTTCACCAACCGGGGAAAGTATGAGATACCTTAACTCCTATCGAAGCCGCTTTTTATCTGGGATTACCGGTAAAACGGGTTCTAAGTGGAATGGTCGAATCCATGGTCTCAGAAGGATTTTTAAAAGTGATCCGTACTTCCCCGATTAAAGTTGAAGTGATTACCCAACCGGATTCATCTAAATTAGATGAATACGAACAATTGCTGTTTGAATCTCTTTCAGATGATGGAGAATTATCGCAAGTGGAACTGGAAACACTGATGAATCGAATTGTAAAGAATATTCAACAAAAAGCATGGGATGCAGATGTTGAAGCGACTAAGAAATATTATGCAGGGCGAATTGAAAATGAAGTTAGCAGGACTACCAATGCCCCTGCGGATCATGATCTATTCTGGTATTACTGGTATTATTCCAATCATCACTATTACAGCCATTACAATGACTATACCGGTAATCCATACCGATATGAAAATGATATACCGGTGGATACGGATCATCTGATCCAGGGTTCTATCAATACGGATATCGTTCTCGATATGAATGTTTGCCACGATGCCTGCCATTCCGCCTGTCACTCTGCCTGTCATTCGGCCTGCCATTCGGCTTGTCACTCCGCTTGCCATTCAGCTTGCGTTAGCGGGAGCTCGCATTGAACCCCTCTTCTTCATTTTCTTTTGATCCGGAACGCTTTAACTGGATAGATACTTTTATCTCGCGTGTGAAACCTTATATTTTTGTACGATTGGAAGATAATATCCTGATTAAACGTCCGAATATGGCTACACAATTGAATTCAACGGGTGCTCATATTCTCTATTCGCTTCTAAATGGAACATCTTTTCGCCAATTGGTCGCAACATTCGAAAAAAACCCGGAACGAATTCCACAAATGATTAATTTTATATATGCGGTTAAAGAATACCTTGAAGGGAAACTGGATGAATTTTCATTAAATCCGGCAGTTGATATGAAAACGTTTGAAATGAATTTCGGCACTTTTCCGGTTCTCTCAGAAATTGCCTTAACCTACCGCTGTAATCTTAAATGCCGCTTCTGTTATGCCGGATGTGGGCATGTAGATAAACCATTTGCTTCACCCATTAAAGGTGATGATATGTCTGCCCGGCAGGTGGAAAAGATAATCGATACTCTGTTTCATAAAGCCAAAGTCCCTTCCGTTAGTTTTACCGGTGGCGAACCCCTCCTGGTTCCGTTTCTTCCACGATTGATTAAGTATGCGAAAAAAACAGGTATGCGTGTGAACCTAATTACCAACGGAACTCTGATTACGAAGGAGATGGCTTCTCTTCTTGCAAAAAGTGGTTTGGATTCTGCTCAGGTTAGCATCGAAGGTATTACGCCTGCTACTCATGATTCAATTGTCGGAAGCCCCGGGGCATTTCAAAAAACCATTGAAGGTATCAAATTCCTGGATGAATTCGGAATCCATACGCACACCAATACAACAATCAATGGATTAAACCTCAAGGAATGTCCGGATTTTCCGAGGTTTATTAAAAATGAATTGAAAAAAGACAAATTTTCTATGAATATGGTGATTCCTACAGGAACCAGCACTCTAAACCCGGATATTCCGGTTCAATACAGCCGGATCGGTTCGGTTATCCGGGACATCATCAAAGAAAGCGAAACACATGATGTAGAATTTATGTGGTATTCACCGGTTCCCATGTGTATGTTTAATTCCATTCTACATAATCTTGGGAATAAAGGATGCAGTGCTTGCGATGGATTGATTTCCATTGCGCCCAATGGAGATGTGCTCCCCTGTGCTTCCTGTTCGGATCCGGTGGGAAACCTGTTGAAAGAAGATTTCGATAGTATATGGCAGGGGGTTCGCGCTGCGGTTTACCGCGAAAAAGCCTTGGCTCACCCGGCATGTAAAACCTGCGATCACTTTCATATATGTAACGGCGCTTGCCCTCTTTATTGGCAATATGCCGGATTTGATGAACTTATTCCTTTTATACCGGCAGCTTCGAGAAAAATAGCTGCTACCCCTTCTGATTATTACAACCATAATAAAATAGGAGAACAAAATGACCGACTTACCTAAAAACTCTTCTGGTAAAGAAATGATGGAATTTTTAATTTTAAAAGGATTGCCTTACTCTAATCGTTTATTTATCAGTCTTGGAATCATCGCCGGGGGATTTATACTTCAATATATATTTTACTCCATTTTTCCCGGTTTAATCGTTATATTCCTTGGAAATCTCCTTCTCCTTCCCCGTGGGATTAGCAATAGAGTAAAAGCAGGGACTTATAATCCATCTACCGATTGGGAAAAAGTCGATAAACAAAAACTAGAGGAATTTGAAGAGTTTCATAAAAAAATGCGTAAATGGGATTCGGTCGCTCTCGATATCAGTAATGCAAAAGGCGGATGTCTGTTTTTCCTTATTAGCGGTTTTCTTTCTATTTTGTTAATCTATTCTTTAGCAGAAGGTAATACGGTCATTGGGATTATGTCCATCGATATCATTGTGCTTCTTATTCCTTATTGGATTACTGGTAATCGTTCCGTGGCTGTTGTTCCTCTACTGATAAAAAAAATCAAACTGGTCGATAATGTTCTCAATCAAGCGGAAACCTTCATAAAAGATTATAAAGTGGATTATTTTTTCCTTCTTAGAAATAAAATAACCCCGGAAGATTTTAAAATAAAAGTAAATATACCGGGACAGAAAAAGGATTTTCTTGGTTTTTACGGCCAGATGTCGGTGAATCAGGGAGCATATTTGTATTTTTATACCGTTCTGGTAGCTAAAAAGGGATTTGGTTTAAAAAAAATCCACGATCAATACCCCACACCTCATAAACTCACAAAAGAATTTAAAAATCAGGGAGATGTCGAAGTATTTGTTCTACGGCAAAATACCAATACCGTTTCAATGGGATATGTCACTAATTACAAACAAGCGTTGTTTGTTTTTACAGAGGGATTAAAACTCGCTGAAAAAGCAGCAATATAGCTTTTATTCTCTTTCTTTTCTTCTTTTAGCCGGAAAATTTTACCCCCTATTGCCATTTTTATATTTGGATGTTATAATATAATACTAAGATTTATCAGACAAAATATATGTTAACCATTGTGTGAAACATGAAGGAGGTAAAATGACGAAAGAAAAATCACACGAAGAAAAAGAAAAAAACAAGGAAGAAAAGAAAACCAGGTCAAAAGCAACTAAAACCGAAGAAACCCAAGAGACCCCTAATGTTCCTGAAACCGAAGGAGCAGCCAACGTGGACTCTAAAGTAGAAGAACCTCCCAAAGATGAACTTGCCGAATCCAATGCTGAGAATTTTATTTTCCAATCCGAAGTCCAGCAGTTGTTGCACATTTTAATTTATTCCTTATATAAACATAAAGAAGTCTTCCTGCGCGAATTAATTTCCAATGCTGTTGATGCTCTGAATAAAGTACAGTTTGAATCTCTAAAAAATTCCGATATCGAAGACAAGGACCTGGATTTTAAAATCGAAATCACTATCGATAAAGATAAAAATAAGTTGATTATCGAAGATACCGGTATAGGGATGACAAAACAGGAATTGATTGATAATATCGGTACTATTGCTCATTCCGGTACTCTTGATTTTGTAAAGAAAGTCACTCAATCCAATTCTTCCGATAAAATGGATCTCATTGGTCAATTCGGTGTTGGATTTTATTCCAGTTTTATGGTAGCTAATGAAATTCATGTTCATACAAAATCATTCCACAAAGGAAGCCACGGTTATTTATGGAAATCCAAAGGCGGAAACGAATATACAATCGAAGAAAAGGGTAAGCAAAACCGCGGAACCCGGATCGAACTCTTTTTGAAAGAGGATGAAACTGAATTTGTAGGAATCCCCCGTATTAAAAATATTATAAATCAGCACTCCAAATTTGTTCCTTTCCCCATTATTGTTGAAAAAGAAAAGATCGAGTCTGTTGATGCGATATGGACTCAACCGAAATCCAAATTGCAGGAAAAAGATTATAACGATTTCTATCGTTTCTTTCAGAATGCAAATGAGGATTCCGAAACGTACCTTCATCTCTCTTCCGATGCCCCAGTTCAATTTAGTTCTATTCTCTATATTCCCAAGAGTAACTCTGAAATTTACGGATGGATTAAATCGGATCCAGGCGTTGATCTGTATTCTAAAAAAGTATTAATCCAGAAAGCCTGCCGTGACATTCTGCCCGAATATTTCCGGTTTATAAAGGGTGTCGTTGATTCCGAAGATATCCCGCTTAACATTTCCAGGGAAACCATTCAGAGTGATTTGAAAGTAAATAAAATCCGTAAGTTCGTTCTTAAAAAGATATATGACCACTTTATCGATATTAAAACAAAAGATTTTGAGAAATATCTGAAAATCTGGAAGAATTTCCAGAGAAACTTTAAGGAAGGCGTTCCCAACGAATACGAACACCGCGAACAGCTTGCATCTCTTTTACTCTTCTACTCTTCCAAATCCCCGAAAGATCAGTACATCGATCTCGACAAATACGTTGAACGTATGGCAAAAGATCAATTTGAAATCTATTACGCCATTGGTAACGAATACGAATCCATTGAAAAGAACCCCGCGCTTGAAGCTTTCAAGAAAAAAGACCTTGAAGTACTTTATTTCATTGATCCTATGGATGGATGGGTTATCGATCATTTACAGCAATACAAAGGAAAAATGTTCCGTCCTGTTGAAGCCGCAGATATCAAACTGGATGAAAAAGAAAAGGAACAGAACCCCGAGCTTACTAAAAAAGCTGAGGACCTCGCTTCTTATCTCAAAGTGATTTTTGGCGATCGTATCGAAGATGTCAAAGTTTCTCAACGTCTCGTAGACAGTCCTTGTATTCTCGTAAATGCCAAAGATGCACCTTCCATTCAGTTGGAACGCATTATGAGATTACAGAATTCCAAAGCCGATTTTTCAAAGAAGATTTTAGAAATCAATCCCGATCACAAATTGATTATTGAAATGACCCGTATCCATAAAGAGAAACCGGATTCCGAATATTTGAAATTACTTGGGCTTCAATTGCTTGATAATATGATTTTACGTGAAGGTGTTACTGAAGACGTGGAAAGCATTATTCCGCGTATTCATGATATCATGCTTCAGGCAGCACAAAAAGCGTAATGCCTC
>JAKAGC010000216.1 GCA_021817755.1 Acidobacteriota bacterium
ATAAGGCACATGCAATTACTTTTTCTTCCTGGGATAATTGACTGGCTTCAATTATGACTTTTACCTTGCAAGGGGAAGAGGCGTCAACGACAGCATGAATATCTTCATAAACAGTTTTATAATCTTTGGATTTCAAGGCACCGATATTAATGACAGTATCGATTTCAACGGCACCTGCACGAATGGCTTCTTTTGCTTCAAAGGCCTTTGCACGACTGGAAGCGGCACCGAGAGGAAATCCAACGACAGCAATGGGCTTGACACTACTGCCTTTTAGACGTTCGACAACAAGGGGGATATTGGCTGAATTAACACAAACAGTGGCAAAATTGTAATTGATGGCTTCGTCGCATAAGACGATCAATTGCTCACGGGTGGCATCGGCTTTGAGCATGGTGTGATCGATCTTGACTGCAAGCTCTTTATCATAATCTTCTTTGGGCTGAACGATTTCTTGTGAATCGGACATAATTTTCTCCTTTTAAATACATTAAAACGTTATTTCAAACGGACTAACAGGATGATATCCCTTAAGAACGATCTGATCAGCGTTAAAAATTGCCCAGGAGGGGAGGAAATTGTAAACTCTTGTCATTCGGTAGAGTTGAAGAGCGCTATTAGCAATAATAAGGTAAATGGTTTTCTGAGAATTGTATGGATTAGGGAATACAGCAATTAGCCCATCATCGGAACTTCCATAAGTTTTTCCCATCCAGGTGAAATAATTCTTTCCGAATGGGATGGAAAGCTTTTCCATGAGTTGCCGGGTGAAAGTATTATCACTGGGGCTTCCGAGTACTATAAAATCATGGGTGGCGAGTAAGGTGTTATCAATTTGATTATCTTGGATAACGGGTAAGAGGATTTCGGTAAACTGATCGGCGAGTAAATCCCTGAATCGAAGGGTAAGGGTATGATTGGCTTCGATCTGCTGAGAAGTGCCGTATACAAATAGAATATTATGAAACTCATCGGCATAATTGGGGAAAATATAGAAATTTTCCCTGGATACGGGGATATCATTCCCGGCATTAAATATAAGTTTAAGGGGTTTTTCTTCACAAGTAAATTCAAATGTTTGCTGGGGTGAAGTGACTTCGATTTTTTCCCAACGGGTATTCTTTTGGGTTTCAATGGCGATAGTGGTAAAGAATTGGAAAGGTGTTTGGGCTTGTTTAACATCAAGGGTAACCTTCCAGACTTTATCGGTTTGTTGGGTACTAGCGGAAAGGGTGATCTGGGGAAGATCGGAGCGTTCGAGCCATTGGGTGAAAAAGGGTTTAAGGGGCTTACCTGCTATCTTTTCTGCTTCAGCAATTATGTTCTGGTTGGTTACAGGTTTTTCTCTATATAGATCATGTATGGTATTCATGAATTGGGAAAAAGCCTGGTTTCCCATCATTAAACGAAGCTGGTGAAGGAGGAACGTACCACGGATACGGGGAAACTGATAATGACCGTAAGCATTATAAATTGATTGAGCCTGAACAGGTGCAATAGGCATTTCACGAGAGGAAACATAGTTTAATTTCAAGTTTAAGTCGGTCAAGAAGTCCCTGGAAGTACTTATATTCTTTGAAGTATCGGAAGAAAACCGTTTAAGAAACTGCCAATATGCGGCTGTACCACTTATAAACCAATTTTCTTTATTAGAAGCTGGGTATACGGTATTGAACCAGAGGGAACGGGAATCATAAGTAAAAACGGGTTCAGCAGAACTGGGATTATTATCACGGGGTTTATTTTGGGGTTGTGGTTCAACATATGTTTTTTTCATGGCCTTGAGTTGATCGGCAATAAAAACGGGACTGACTACAGAATATCCAAGAGAAAGATGGGGTTGTGCACCGGGAAGATCGGGCATTAAACGGTAATCCTTTTGTGGAAATTTTTCACGAAGGGTGACTTTTCCAAAATGAGCAAGGAACACCATATTACGGGCCATTTCAGTATCGGTGATCTTTCCATCGCAGGCATGGGAGCGATTGATGGGAGAAGAAGCCCAGAGATTTACACCGGCAATGGCATCAATTTTTCCTTTAAATTTCCGGTAGAAATCGACGAAAGCAAGATCGCGGTTCCATGGACTGAATATAAGATCATAGGGGGCATTATCGGGATTGGATAAACATTCTTTTCTTACTTCTTCATCCTTGGGGTTGTTATTACTCCAAAAGAATCCATTGGTATCACCGGGGAATTGATGGGAGCTACTGCGCCAGAGTTTATATTTCTTTGTACCGAGAAGGAGGATGGCGGTTTCATTGGTTTTGGCATCTGCAATTAACCAATCATTGGTATACATGCCGTTGTTTTTTTGAGTCATGATTTTCACGACATCATCTATAGAAGAGGCATATTGAGCGGCTTTCCGTATGCGGTAGGATTGGGGTGTACCGTCGCTGTCAAAGGGAGTTTGGCTAACAGTGGTTTCACCAATAACGATACCGGCAGCATTAAGATAAAAATCGGCACCGGAATGAATACCACCGGGAAACGTTTCATAAACGAGACGGTGACCTTTTTCGGGAACGATATCACACATAACATTCCAATGTACACCGGTGTATCCACTCCACATAAAAATTTGCCCGAATACCATATCTCCATTGGGAGTTGCCGGCCCGTTGGCAAGAAAACCGGAACATTTATGCTCCCTCATGGGAATGTTGAGTTCATCTTCGGCCTTGAGGAAGCTCTTCCCGGTTAATAGATGGGGAGTGGTACGGAGTGAACTCCATACATAACTGATATCGATAGCGGAGTTGATAGCAACGATATCCTGTAAATCGATGGAACGGCTTTCAAATGCAGCGCCTGCTTTGGCGGCTCCATCGGCTATTCCTTTCATTTCGGTTAGATATTCTTCATCATATTTTCTGAGGAAATATGCATCGGCAATATTTCGTATTTGATCCCAACCGTTTACGATGTTATTTTCATTTACCCGAATGGCGGATTTACGTATAAATTCAACTATTTCAGAAGCAAGCAAGTAACCGTACTGATAGCCTCTTTCATAGGGTTTACCTTCGATGTGCACAAATATCCAACCTTTGTCGGTATAACGGAAGGCAGGACCAAACCATTTGAGGGTTTCCATAGGAATATATGAAGAGATATCATCAACTTTCTCAACTTTAATATCATCAAACCAGATTTTACCGACAGCAGCACCGTTAAAACCGACGTTAAGATGAACACGGTCTTTGGATTTGGTAGCGATAAAAAGGGTTTCGATTTTTTGCCAATCATTTGTACCGCCTAGGGCAGGAGAATGGTTGGTAAAAGGAAAGGATTGCATGGCAATACAAGCGGGAACAGAAGTGGGGTAACGGTCTGTTTCCCTGGCTAATGCGGCTTGAGTTTTAACCCAGGCACTAAGGCGGTAAAGATGCCCAACCTGTAACGTAGTGGGCTGGGAAATAATTGTACAACTTCCGTATTGAGTGAGTTCTATAGAAATGCTTTTTCCACCGGAATGAAAATTAGCGGTATCGGTTCTAACCTGTAAGTATGATGGAATTTCTTGGGGTTGAATTGTCCAATCGGAAGGCAGATTATTACTGCCTATTGATTCAAGTCCGGGATTGGACAAAGGCATTTCTAAATCGCCAGCATTTAGAAATGTTAGAGAACCTGAAAAAAGAACAAACGAAATAAAAATAATAAAAAGAATGGTGGATGATTTTTTCATTGATTAACCTCGTGTCGTTTTGGATAATGGGTTGAAATGAGAATTAATGTTTTTTTTTGCATGCCTGGTTACAAAATACAATTTACTTTCTAATAAAATAGTAAAACCGGGAACACGAATTGGCTATGTTCCCGGTCATATAATACTTAAATTCAAAGATAACTATAATTTCTAAAGATAATGTTTACTTATTGACCTGGAAAGTAGTATCGCCTTTTTCAAGGAAGTTGATGATCTGTTTAATAGCGGCAATACCAGCATTGTTGTTGGCTTCTTCGGTTTGAGCACCAAGTTTTTTGGCTGTAAAGAAGCAACGGTCGGGGTATTTCTGAGAGAGTTCTTCCCTGCATTTGGGTGCGACATCGGCTCCATAAAAGAAGTCTTTTCTTTCTTCAAATATTTTAAGAAGAGAGGGTTCATCGATGACTTCTTCTCTGGCAGAGTTGATAAGAGTGGCACCTTTTTTGGTTTTGGAGAGAAGATCATAATTAATTGAATTTAAAGTTTCTTTTGTTTTGGGAATATGAAGAGAGATATAATCGCAGGTAGTGTAAAGTGCTTCTACAGAATCAACGGGGTTTACGCCTTCGGCTTTCATTTTATCTTTATCTACAAAAGGATCATAGGCAAAAACTTCCATGCCGAATCCTTTAGCGATGGCATTGACTGCACGGCCAACATACCCGTAAGCATGAAGTCCGAGTTTTTTCCCACGTAATTCGGTACCGGATTTCCCTGAATAGTTGCGTCTTGCAAGGTTCAGCATAATACCGAAAACTGCTTCGGCAACTGCGTTAGAGTTTTGTCCGGGTGTATTCATTGCAACAATCCCCCGTTCTTTAGATGCGGCGAGATCGATATTATCATATCCAGCGCCGGCGCGAACGACAATTTTTAATTGGTTAGCGGCTGCGATTACTTCGGCATTGACAATATCGCTCCGTATTATCATGGCATCTGCATCCGCAACAGCTTTTAATAAATCGTTACGGTCAGTATAATTTTCCAATAATACTATTTCATAACCGGCTTCGCCGCCGATTTTTTTAATGGCTGCCACTGCATCCTTGGCAAAAGGTTTTTCGGTTGCGACTAAAACTTTTTTTGACATATGTCACCCCTTTTATTTGATTTACACAAAAAATAAAATTTTATTTTGTTCATCTTCATTTTTCCTGAGTACATTTGATTTTAATCTATTGCATATTGTTTGTCAAACAAAAAAAACGGGGGACTTGATTAAATAAAGGGAATGTGTTAAAACAAAACTATGGAAATTACGTTAACTACGACGGCGCAAACGCAATTGAACCTGATAACAGAGGTTAATTCAAACGGAACAGGCTTCTTATTGGGACAGGATATTGGGCGATTTCGCATTATCGAGAGTATACTTCGGGTTGATTTTACAGAGACCACGATAGATGATATCTATTCAAGAATGGTACAGAAAACAGGGAGTAAACTGCTTGGAGTATTTTTCCACAATATAAAACCTTTCCATAATGAATGGCTCTGGGAAGATATTATACTTGAAATAATAAACAACGAACCTTTATTCTACAAATACGATCCTGAAAAGGGACCTGTCAGAGTTAACATAAGTGAGGAAACATGACTTTTGAAGATTCATATACGTTAGACGAAAAAAAAATGCTTCTGCAACTGGCGAGGGAAACAATTTCAAATTACCTTGAAAAGGGTTCAAAAAAATATCCTGAAACGGATTCGAAAGCACTAAAAGAAAAGCGGGGAGTATTTGTAACCTTGCATAAACGTGGAGATTTACGAGGATGCATCGGATACCCGCTACCTATAAAACCATTAATCGAAGCAGTAGTGGACAATGCGATCGCCTCTTCGACGGAAGACCCGAGATTCCCATCTGTTACACTGAAAGAATTAAAAGATATAGATATTGAAATCTCCATCCTGACTGTCCCACAAAGAGTATCGAATTACAATGACGTGGTAGTTGGAAGAGACGGCATTATTATCGGTAAAGGTGGGAGGCGAGGATTATTACTTCCGCAAGTTCCGGTTGAACAGGAATGGGATCTTGAAGAATATATCTCGCATGGTTGTTTGAAAGCAGGTTTACGGATGGATGAATGGAGAAGAGGAGTAGAGATCGAAACATTCCAGGGTATTGTTTTCGGTGAAAAAGAACTGCTCTAACTTAAATTACTTTTAATAAAATGAATAAAATAGCTACTGTTGCGTTAAGTGGTGGAAAAGATTCTACAGCCGCGGTTCTCCTTTTAAAAGAAAAGGGATATGAAGTTCGAGCTGTTACAATGTTGATGGGAATCGAGGGTGAAGAAGAAAGACTGGAAAAAATTCATATACTTGTGGATAAACTTGAAGTACAGTTATATATTGCAGATTTAAGAGCTATATTTCAGAAAGAGATAGCGGAGTATTTCAGTGGTTCCTATGCTGCGGGTTTTACCCCGAATCCTTGTGTGAAATGTAACCGGATCATCAAATTCGATCTTCTAATGCAAAAAGCACTGGATTTGACGGGAGGAGAAATTTATGCAACGGGTCATTATGCAGATCTGGTGGATATGGATGGGAAACGATTTCTAACTGAACCTGCAGATAGGATGAAATCCCAGATATATTTCCTTTGTATGGTGGAACCAGAAAAATTTAAAAATGTAGTGTTCCCAATCTCTCATTTGACAGTAGATGAAGTACGAAAAAAAGTGGCGGGATATCCGCTTGCAAATATTAAAGAAAGCCAGGACGTTTGTTTTCTCCAGGATAAAAAATTAATAGACTATTTAAAGAAACATCTTCAAGAAGAGTATTTTCAACCGGGAAATTTCCTGGATGTGGAAGGAAATGTTATCGGGCGACATAAAGGAGGGGTGTATTTCACAATAGGACAGAGAAGAGGAACTGGGTTTTCTTCGGATCGAAAGTTATATGTTATAAATAAAGATATGAAATCACATACGGTAACCTTGGGAGACGAAAAATATCTTTATTCGGATACATTAACAGTAGTTAATCCGGTTTATTGGAAAGAAATTAATATTGGTGAACGATATAAAGTAAAAATCAGGTATCTA
>JAKAGC010000217.1 GCA_021817755.1 Acidobacteriota bacterium
ACGGTATGAAGGGATACTTTTATTCTTATCGGGAATATTTATGTTTTTTAAGTCCAAGAAACGCTACATTGTTATGTTGGTAGCACTGGGAGTACTGAGTTTTTTATTGCTCTTGTTTTTCTATCTGTTTTCGCCACGAATTTTTGCATTATGGACAGATATAATCGTGGCTCAAAAAACATATCTTTTTGTTTTTCTTCATCCGGTACGATTTTTCCATGTGATTTATGCGAATCTCTTTTTTTTCTTTCCTTCAACGCTTCCGTTTTCCCTGAAAATGCTTCTCTCTATTATATTGCTGGGTCTAGGGGGGTATGGATTTTATACTTTATTTAAAATTCAAAAACGGTTTGCTTTATCGCTTGGGATTTACGGATTGATCTTCTTTATTGCAAAAGGATATGTGAATGCAGGAGATCCGGAGCGGGAATTCCGGCGTATTGCATCTGGCTTGTGGATTTTTTATATTGTTGCTTTTTTGGGGAGTGTATTTCTTTTTAAAAAATATAAAAAAAAGGCAGCAATTGCTGCTTCGATTATATCTATTGCTCTGATTGTTCCATGGCTTAAAATGGTAACGGATGCACGACCATACCTTATATTACCTGTAATTCTTATTGCGGTAATTTTGGTTATTTTTAAGCTGACTACTTCAAACAGAATTCGTTTTGCGTTTGGGGTTATATCGGTGTTATTAATCTGGGTTGTATATCCACGGGCTTATATTGGTTCGGAAGCATATGCGGTTTCCTATGCACGAAAATCGGCTTTTGTCTCAGCACAATGGCTTAATACGGCGCCTTTAAAGAAAAATGGGGTTGTACTTTCTTACACGGATAATACGATTCTTTATTATTATCTGGATAAACCGAGGATTTTGGGATTGAATATTCAAATTATCCAATTTACAGTTCCTATGGGATACACGGGTGGGCAAGATAAAAATAAATTCAAGGAATATTTTTTTAGAGAAGCAAAAAAACAAAAAGTGGATTACATTATCTTCGATCATTATTTGGTAGAACAACCGGAATTTCTGGGAGTAAACGAAGTGTATGCAATGTTAATAGATACTCAATTCGATACACACTATTTTAGTACTCGAAGAGACCTTTACTATAAAGGTATCAATGTTTGTACGATTTTAAAATTAGCTGATTAAAAAATCATGATGGGACGAATTCTTAAAACTTCTTTTTTTTCTGTGGGGTCAAGGGGGTTTATGTCAGCTACTACCTTGATTCTTACTTATGCTATTTCTCATGGGTTGGGAGTGGAGCGATTGGGAGTCTTTTCGCTGACATTTTTTTATTATTATTTATTTGCTTTTTTGACTTCTTTCGAGCTAACGTTATATCTGGGGCGAGAATCGGCTCATAAACGAGATAAAGAGCATGAAATAAAAAAATTAGTTGAAGAATCGGCTGCATCTTTTTTTATGGGATTGGGTATTAGTATTTTTATATTGGTATATCTTATATTTTTTCATAAACCTTTTGATACCTCTCTAATTATCGTAACTGGGGTTTCGGGAATTATTCTTGGTATCGAGAAGAACCAGGGTGGATTTCTATTGGGAAGAGAGGAGATGCATATCGAGTTTATTGCTCAACTTATATCCTTCATAATTGTTAATATTCCGGTATTGATGCTTGTCATAAGTCTGGATCTTGTGGGGATTTACCTTCTTCGGATTGCTGCCTCTTTATTATCGATTGTTATTCGTTGGTTTTTCTCGGGTATGCGGGGACAGGTTGCTTTTAGATCGCTACGTATTCGATTCCACAATGCAAAGGAAATATTATATTTCTCAGTATCAGGCCTTTGTTATTTTATCCAGTATCATATTGATATTTTTATTCTGTCATTCTTTGTTACTGTAGACCGAGAAGGTGCTTATTTTACTGCATTAAGAGTATTTTCTGCATTATGTATGCTGCCTGAAGTGACATCATTTGCATTAACACCTTATATTTCCCGAGTTTATAGGCAGAAAGAGACGGGGGAATTTTCCAATTTCAAGGAGTTTTACCGGAAATTGATGCTTGGGGGAATAATTCTGGGATTTTTGTTTTCGGGAAGCCTTTTTCTAATGAGACATTGGGCGGCTTATTTTTTTACCAGAGAAGCTACATCTGAAGTGGCTCGATTTATGGGATATTTTTCAATATTGTTATTTTTTCGCTTCGTATCTTATTACACGGGGACTTTATTGAGTGCAACGCGATTTCAAAATATTCGTTTCTATATCATGATCGTTTCTTCTATTTTGATGGTAGGGATGGGGTTTTTAATGGCTGGTAAATTCAATGAAATGGGAATTCTTTATACACGGGCTGTAATGGAAGTTGGTATATTTATTGCCTATTTTTTAGCGATGCGAAAGTTATAATAACGACCTCTTTCATTTTGTTTTGAATTATCTAATTAAAATACTGGGATCATTGAATCCATTTTTGGGAAGCTGGGGGAGATTTAAATAAATGATGGGGTGTAAAAATTCTTATACGCTATGATAATGGACTTGAGATATGGTATAATACTATAGATGAAACGAGTTATATCATTTTTGGCAATATTGCTGGCGGATGTTGTTTCGCTAATACTGGCGTTCTATGCTGCATATTTTCTCAGAATCAAAATCGTCCAAACCCTTTTTAATGTTTCAAATCCGTGGTTCTTTCCAATAGAGCATTTTTACAGTATGTATTATCTATTGTTCGTATTCATCCTGATTTTTTATTATGAAAAGCTCTATTCGCGGCGGTATGATTTTATCGAGGAGTGCCTGTACATTGCACGGGGTCTTTTTATTTCAGTAATATTAATTGCTGTTATTGTATATTTAAGCCGTTCTTTTGAAAGTTTTACCCGTACATTACCTATATTAATGATGTTCACAGGAATGATTATTGTTCCTGTCGTTCGATTGGGTGTAAAGAAAATATTGAAACTTTCGGGTGTTTATTTAAAGAATGTTGCACTGGTGGGATTAAAAGATGAGAATGAACGGGTAATTCCAATCCTGGAAAAAATGAAACGTTCGGGGCATCGGTTTATTAGAGTATTAAATCTTGAACCTACTGATGAAAACGAAAGAGGAACGGGATTAACTGAAGAGCAACGGGGATTTGTAAGAGATATCGATGTACTGCTTATCGTTTCACGAGGATTGGATAACAACCGGTTAAATGGTTTAATAAACTTTTGGGAGAGTCATGTTAAAGAGATAAAAATTGTATCTGATCTGGGGTTTTTAAAAACCATCGGGGTGAGAACAGAGTATCTTGAAGAGTTACTGGTTATGCGAATGGAGAATAAATTAATTTCTCCAATGGCGCGTTTTTTTAAACGGGTATTCGATTTATTGGTGAGTTTACCATCGATCATTATATTTTTACCATTTTTTCTAATAATTGCAATATTGATTAAATTGAATTCGCCAGGGCCTGTTTTTTTTATGCAGGAGCGGTTTGGGCGTTCGGGGAAACGCTTTAATATGTTGAAATTTAGAACAATGTCAATCCGAGGGGATGCTCAATTGGATGAGTACTTAAAAAAGCATCCTGAGAGAAGACAGGAATGGGATACATTTAAAAAACTAAAATCACATGACCCGAGAGTGACGGGAGTGGGGAAATTTTTACGGCGTTTCAGTATCGATGAATTTCCGCAGATATTTAATGTACTAATGGGTGATATGAGCATTGTTGGGCCGCGCCCTTATATGGTAAGAGAAAAAGAAGAGATTGAGAAATCGGCGGCGATTATTTTCAGGGTTAAATCGGGTTTAACGGGTTTGTGGCAGATTAAGGGGAGGAATGATCTGGATTTCAGTGCAAGATTGAAATTGGATGAATTTTATGTTCGAAATTGGTCGTTTCTTCTTGATATCACTATTATTCTAAAGACTTTCGGAGTTGTACTAAAAGGGAAAGGCGCTTATTAAATGATTTTATATTATTTTCTTTCGGGTGTAGTATTTCTTCTTGGTATTATAAAAATTATGTTTGATCTTCAATTCCCGGTACTACTGGGGGGATTCTTTGCATTGGGCATAGGAGTGGTTCTATTAGGAAGGGGTCGTTTTTCACTTTATATTTTTGTTTTTTTACTTCCATTTATTAATTCAATTCCTGCTCTGGTGGGAGGTTTACACCCTTCGAATTATTATTTAGTGCCTTTATTTTTGCTAAGTGGGATGATTCTTGCTTCAATGGTACGGGATTTAATCAGAAAAGATAAAATTGTTTTTGAGGATTTTGGAGTTGATCAGGGATTTTTTTATTATCGAATTTTTCTTGTTTTTCTTTTTGTATCTGCATTATTCTTATTTCTGAGATGGTCAAATATTACATTGGGATATTCACCTGCATTCGGAGGCGATACTCCGGCTGCTCCTCCAATTCCTCGCCTAACTCCAGAAGGGCATCTGGCATGGCATGAGCAGCGAATATCTTTTGCTTTAATATTTCCAATTGTTACTCTTTTTATTTATTTTATTGCTCCGTACATTTATGGTTATATTAAACGGATGAAAGGGGATGAGTCGTCTGTATTTAATTGGTTATCTTACGGTTTTTATATTTCGGTTTTTATTGGTATTATTCAGAAAATAACGGGACAGTCGTTTCTTTCGGATAGGATTGGAAAAAACTTAAAACAATTTAATGGGGGATTTTCTGATTTTAATGCGTTTGGTGTTTTTTCGGGGATCATGTTTCTATGGGCTACGTATGAGTTAAAACGAAAAAATATTGTGGGGTATTTTACGCTTGGGATATCACTTGTAGGGTCGATTCTTTCCGGGTCCCGTACTTCCTTTGTATTTATTATAGCAGGCATTGCTCATATTTTATATGATACTTTTAAAGACAGGGGAAAATATAAAAAATTAATTGCTGTGGCCCTGATAGGAATAGTGGTTATTACGATTATCACTGTGGGGGGAACGTTGAAAAAAAGGTTAATGGGGGCTGATTGGGATAAAAAAGATACACTATTTGATAAATTGGATGCTGTAGTAAATGGCCGCCTAAAAATGGGGGCGTTCTCTTTGAAAATAATTCGTGATTATGCACTGATCGGATTGGGAACTGGGAATTATACGTTCTATCTGGGATACCGGCAATATTCTGAGGCGCTTAGAACACAGAAACCTTACCTTTATGATCTTCCATTAAATCAGTATATGTGGGTGTTGGTTGAAAATGGAATATTTGCTTTTCTATTTTTTACTGGATTTATGCTACTGCTTTATCGCCGGAGTAGTAAGAAATTATTGACTGGGACTTTGTTGGTGGTTTTATTATTTAATAATTTTTTCTGGTTTCCTGAGGCTTATTTATTATTCTGGATATTGGTTGCCTTTACATATAACCCAAATGCGGGAGCATTTAAATTCAAACGGGTCAAATCAAAAACTTTTAAAAGATGGATTATACCGGCTTCTTTGGGTGTATTTATGTTAGTCAATATTCTTTCTATTTCTTCACTACATCCCGCGACCTGGGCAAGAAAAACAGGAACACTATATTATTATGGGCTATCTTATCCTGAAATGAACAATAAAGGAAGGGCATTTCGTTGGACGGGTGAACGGGCGGGATACTATTTAACATTAAACCGGAAAGGAAAATCACCTCGTTATGTTATTTCTAGTGGTATCCCAGTAAACACTTTGACTTCAGAAAAACAGAGTGTAAGGATTTACTGGAAAAGAAAATTGATTAAAGAAGAAATTTTTTCGAGTGAAGATGCTTCTTTTTTCTTTTCAATGCGAGCTAAACCGTTTGAACAGGGATTTCTTGAATTTGTGGTTTCGCCTGTATATAATAAGGCTAAAATGAAATTGGGAAAGGATAAACGGAATCTGGGTGTAAAAGTTGAAATTAATGAATATTATTAGTATGATTATAACGGGTTTTATTTTGCCATATCTTTTAATGGGAGGTGGTAGGATGAATATAAATGCACAAGAAAATCAATTACCTCAAACTGAGGGTATATATAAATTGGAATGGACATTACAGGATGGAACACCGATTCGCTATACGCTTTCCATCCCAAAGGGAATTTCATCTTCGAAATCTGTAGGGTTGGTACTGGCTCTCCATTTTGGAGGTACTGTCACACCGTGGTATAGCCACCGTTTTCTTAACTTGCTGATTGAACCTGCTTTAAGGGAACTTGATGCGATTATTCTTGCTCCGGATTGTCCAGGAAAGGGATGGGATAATTTTTTTTCGGGAGCGGCTGCAATGGAGTTGCTTGAATATATTAAAGGGAAATATTCTGTAGATCCGAAGCATATAATTGTTACAGGATTCAGCCTGGGAGGAATGGGAACCTGGTACATGGCAGCAAAATACCCTCATGTTTTTGCAGCAGCTATTCCTATTTCGGGAACTCCGACTGCAAATGTTGTAGATGCAATGGGGAGTATCCCTTTGTATGTGATTCATAGTAATGGAGATGAGATTTTTCCAATAAAACCGCTTGAGGAAATAATAAATAAGTTGAGAAAGAGGGGATGTTCTATTGAAATGGTGATATTAGACGGAATCAGCCATTATCATACGGGTAGATTTATAGAACCTCTCCACAATGCTATCCCGTGGATAAAAAAGATTTTTAAAAATCAAAATAATTAAAAAGGTTCTTGGGTATCAGCTTCGATTTAGCAACTTAAGATTACTAAGAATTTCTATGGCTGAATCAATTTCCTCTTTGGTGATTTTCCAGTGAAATTG
>JAKAGC010000218.1 GCA_021817755.1 Acidobacteriota bacterium
TTTGATTTTCTGGAAAAGCTTATCGATAATAATTTATATATTAAATGGATAAACTCGGTAGAAATAGAAGGGAATTTTTTATACTTGTTGGATGTAAAAATTTGTACTGTTTATAGAGTGGATATCAAATCAGGAAAACTAGTAAATAGGATTTCATCCAAGGGCCAGGGACCAAATGAGCTGAGTACTCCCATGAATTTCTCAATAAAAAATAATTTAATTTTTATTTCGGATTTTAGCGGGGTGGGTATTAAAATTTTCAATGTGGACGGGAATCCTGTTAAGGAGTTTAAAACAGAAAGACAACCAACCTGGATTGATGTAGATTCTAAAAATCAAATATGGGTAAATGAAACTAATTTAGAGGGATTTCCTGTTGTTAACATCTATAATATTAATGGACAGAAAATAAAGAATTTTATTGAATTTCGAAGCACTAAGAAAAAAGAGAATAAAACAGAACATCTGCTGAATAAAAAATTTATTTTTCAATTGGATAGTAAGGAAAACTTGGTTGTATTACATTATTTGCAACGATTGCTTAAAAAATACAATCCACAAGGTAAATTACTCTGGGAAAAAGAAATTAAGAATGAAATTTTAGACAGTTTTATGAAGAATTCAACTGAAAAAATTTCTTACAATAAAAACACAAGCTCTGGAACCCGTGCTATATTCAATATGGATATCGACGCCAATGATAATATTTTAGTGGGACAAGCAGGTGGTGGAGCAAAATTTCGGTCTGATGGAGAAGAATTGGAATTATTAATTTTTGATCCACCAATGAATTTTGATATTTTTAAGATTTTTGATCATAAAATAATAAATATAAATAGTTTTGGTCGAATTATAAATATATATCCCTATAAGTAATATCCTTTTAAAGCGAAAGAAGCAAGAAGATTGATCAATTCCAATTAGAAATTTTTATTTCCGCATTTTGGATTGTAACAATTGCGTTATTAAAATTTAATTCTAACTCAATTTTGCTTGTACAGGTTTATATTGAACTGAATGATATACCTGCATTTGCTATAGGAGTGAGTTGTGAATAAGTAACACAAGGTAAGGCAGGATGTTTTTTTAGGTGTGAGGTGTTCTATTAGCTTTTTTAATTGTATTAAATAGAATAATTCAGTAAAAAGGAGATAAAAACAGGAAAACGCCTAAGTATATGCCCGGTTGACATTTAAATTTAATTGGTTTATTATTGCAATATGGATGAAATAATGAATTTGAAAAGTATTCCCTATGGCGTTTCCGACTTCGCAGATTTTACCAAATACAATTTATACTACGTTGATAAAACATCATTTATCCGGAATATCGAAAAAAAAGGGAAATTCCTTTTTTTTATTCGCCCTCGACGTTTCGGGAAATCCCTTTTTCTTTCCATGCTTGAATATTATTATGATATTTCACAAAAAGATAGATTTAAACTTCTTTTCCATAAAACTGATATTCTAAAAAATCCAACACCTGAGCATAATTCTTATTTTATTCTAAAATTCAATTTTTCCGAAACAGATCCTGATATAACCTCTATTAAAGAATCATTCACCATATATATTAAAGAAACTACTATCAGTTTTATAGCAAAATATGAAAAGTATTTAAATATAGATGCTAAAGCTGCACAAGCAGAAATAAATATAAGAAATACTGCGTCAGACGCTTTAAGGGTTTTCCTGAACTACTGTTCAGGGATAAAACAAAAATTATATGTCATTATAGATGAATATGATAATTTCGCCAATACCATTTTATCCACTTCCGGCGAAGATGTTTTTAAAAATATCACACATGGCGAAGGATTTCTTCGCTCTTTCTTCAATATGATTAAAGCCGGAACAACAGGAAGCGATACCCCTATTTCCAGACTTTTCATGACAGGAGTTTCCCCAATTACTCTCGACGACGTTACTTCCGGTTTTAATATCGCCACCAATGTAACAATGGATTCGGATATACATGAAATTCTCGGGTTTACTCACCCGGAAGTTGAAACCCTTATCAATTACTACAGGCAAACTGGAAAATTCAATCACACAACCGAAGAACTCATCGGTCTAATGACTCATTGGTACAACCATTACCGTTTCTCCCCTTTCGCTTCGGATGAATTATTTAATACATCCCAGGTACTCTATTTCATGGATAAATATATGATCGATTCGCATATTCCTATTAAGTTGATCGATTACAATGCCAGAATTGATTATAATAAATTGAGGCACCTTGTCATTATCGATAAAAAAGGCAAGCCGGAAACTAACGGTAATTTTTTAAAACTTCAAAAAGCGATGGAATCCGAGGATATTATTACTTCGATAGAACCTAGCTTTCCCATTCAGCAATTAGGGGAACCGGATAATTTTTATTCACTTCTTTTTTATTTTGGTCTTTTGACTATTAAAGGACTAACAGCTTCTCAAAAAACAATTCTTACTATTCCCAATGAATTTGCAAAAAATCTATACTATGAATATATTAAATCCGTCTGGGCTGAAACAGATCGTTTTAAGATCGATATGAATGCTTTTTCCAATTTGATCGATAATATGGCTTTCAAAGGAATTTGGATAGAAGCGATCGAATATATAGCAGAACGAATGGAAAAGTCTTTGGGCATCAGAGATTTATTTGATCGAGAAAAAGCCCTCCAGGTTTTCTGGAATGTCTATTTTGGATTGAATCCATTATATATAGTGTATTCGGAAAAAGAACTAAACCAGGGTTTTGCTGATCTTGTAATGATGCCCATGTTAACTCAATTTCCTGGTATACTTTACTCATATCTGATCGAATTTAAATATATTAAACCGGCAGATTATAAAAAAGAAGGAAACGAAGAAAAAATCGAATCTCTTCGCATCGAAGCAGAGACACAATTAAATAAATACAGCAAAGATGAACGCTTTATAAAATCCATCGGGCAAACGACTCTAAAAAAACTGGTGATAATCTTCAGTGGAAATAAAATGGTATACCGTGGTGAAGCATAAAATTTGGTTCCACATAAACGTCTGTGAAAAAAAGGTTGCAAGGCATATACTGTCGATTAATTTACTTAGAAGAATTCTTAAAATATAGAGACATATGGGGTAAGTCTCCAATTCATTTATACCGGAGATATTTTATTGGATACTAACCAATTGAGATGTTTTTCTAACTTAGACTTCCAATAGAATTTCGTCTCGATCGCCCAGCTATATCTACACTTGATTAATTCGCAGTCAATCATATTCATTTTAATGGATTAGAGGAACTCCTATACCGAAACCCTTGACAATAATTAATTATTCAATTATGATTGAATTGGAAAAAGAATGATGAAAAAGTTTTTTAATGATACAGGTGCCTGCTTCCCAGAAGAACACTATATGGTTGACATTTCGAACAAGATTAAACGAATGTTCGAGATGTTAGACCGTGGAAACTATTTTGTAATAAATCGTCCACGTCAATACGGAAAAACAACCTTGATTGGCATTCTAAACCGGTTCCTTAAATCACAGAACGACTTTTTTCCTATAAAAATTAGCTTTGAAGGCATCGGCGCAGATGGTTTTCAAGACTCTCTTTCTTTTATTGAAGCCTTTCTGAGTGAATTAAAAAACAATTTGAAAACCGCCGGGAATAACAATATTATTAAGTTCATAAATACAAATATCTCCCTTAAACGAATAGATGAGCTTGGAATTTGGTTAAGCGAACTCATCCGAATAATCGGGAAAAAAACTGTATTAATGATCGATGAGGTGGATAAAAGTAGCAATAATCAACTTTTTCTTGATTTCCTCGGAATGCTTAGAAACAAATATTTAAAAAGGAGAGAAGAAGGAGAATATACATTTTATAGTGTTATTCTTGCCGGTGTACATGATGTGAAAAATTTAAAATTAAAAATTCGGCAGGAATCAGATACTAAATTCAATAGCCCGTGGAATATTGCTGTAAATTTTAATCTTGATTTAAGTTTTGAACCTATCGAAATCTCTTCCATGCTAAAACATTATACCGAAGAAACGGGTATAAAAATGGATATCGACGCAATTGCCGCTTCAATTTTCTATTATACATCCGGTTATCCGTTTCTTGTAAGTAAAATATGTAAAATTATAGATGAAGAAATCCTTCCAGGTGGGAATAAAGATAATTGGACCCAAAACGATGTTGAAAAAGCAATCAATCTATTATTGAAAGAAAAAAATACCAATTTTGAAAATCTTGTCAAAAACCTGGAAAATAATAAAGACCTTTATGATCTTGTCCGAAAAATTACTTTATCAGATGAAAAATTCGGATTTAATGTTCTTGATCCTCTTATCGACAAAGGTATTATATATGGAATATTTAAAACAGGTGGACCTTTAGTCGAAATTCACAACCGCATCTATAAAGAATTGATTCTGGATTATATGACTTCAATTTTTAAAAGAGAAGCAATACTAAAATCACCATCTATAAATTATAGCCTTGAATTTTCTTACCTAAAGGAAGACGGAACATTCGATTTCGAAAAAGTCCTCCTCAAATTTCAGGAATTTATGAAAAAGGAATACAGCAGCCGAGATGAAGAATTTCTGGAAAGACATGGCCGTCTAATTTTTTTGGCTTTTCTAAAACCAATTTTAAATGGAAAAGGGTATGATTTTAAAGAAGCTCAAGCCTCAGAAGAAAAACGTATGGATGTCATTGTTACTTATGATAATAAAAAATTTATAATCGAATTAAAAATCTGGCGAGGGCAAAAATTGCATGAAAAAGGAATTTTACAATTAACGGATTATCTTGAGTCACAAGGAATGGATACGGGATATCTTATAATTTTTGATTTCATAGGGAAAACAAAGAAGGGAAAAATTTATAAGAAAAAGCATATTAATGCAAATGGAAAGGTTATTTTCGCTGTGTGGGTTTAATTATTAAAATTATTATTATTTATTCTTTCTTCTCTTTGATTCACTAAAAACTTATTAGATAAATTTACAAACAAATTTCAATTTATAAAATCATTCAGCATTTCCTTTTACGATAGTTGGTTCCAATTCCCAAGACAGAAAATTATAAAACTTTCACATAACATTAGAGAACAATTTCAATAAGATACGAATGCAATTGACTAGACTCCTATCTTGTGATAAACTGGCGTATTCCATAATATCGCGATATAAATATGCTTCAAATAAGAGAATTATATTATTCAATAGGCGATCGGCAATTGATCGATGGCATCGAGCTGATGATCCAGCCAGGCAAACGGACTGCCCTTATCGGTGCAAATGGAGCCGGTAAAACCACACTATTAAGAATTCTAACGGGAGAGATTGAGTATTCTTCTGGGAGTATCATCAAACCAAAAGATTATAAAATCGGCTACCTGCCCCAAGAAGAAATTACAGTCTCGGGAACAACTGTTTTACAAGCAGTACTGGAAGGCCAAAAAGAAGTAAAAGATTTGGAAAATCAAATTGCTAATCTTCATGACGCTTTAAAACATGAAGATTCAAACCATGAAGAACTATTGGACCGCTTAGGACACCTGGAACACCGTTTCAATGCTATGAACGGTTACCACCTCGAAGTCCTGGCAAAAAAAATACTATCAGGGCTTGGATTTAAAGATACTGATTTCACCCGGCCTTTATCGGAGTTCAGTGGGGGCTGGAGAATGCGCGTTTACCTAGCTTTACTCTTGGTACAAAGCCCGGATCTCCTCCTCCTCGACGAACCGACTAACCACCTGGATTTACCTTCCCTGGAATGGTTGGAACAATATCTGTTAGATTTTCCAGGAAGCATTATTATCGTATCTCACGACCGCTTTTTTATAGATCGCGTTTCCCAGGAAATCGTTGAATTAAACCGTGGAAAAGCTGAACGATATACTGGAAATTACCACAATTACGAAATCCAAAAAGAACAAAAAGAATCTCTTTTATTAAAACGATGGAAAGAACAAAAATCGGAAAGAGAAAAACAAGAACGCTTTATTGAAAAATTTCGCTATAAAGCAACAAAAGCAAAACAAGTTCAGAGCCGAATTAAAATGCTGGACAGAATGGAAGAAGTAGATGATGAACCTCCTGTTGTCATACGTCCGCATATGGATTTTACTCTTTCTGTAGAAGTAACAAGCTATAATGATGTTCTTCACCTGGAAAATATGTTTTTTAAATACGACAGGGATTGGGTTTTAAAAGATGTTAGTTTTGATATATACAGAGGTGACCGGGTATGTCTTGTTGGACCGAATGGAGCAGGGAAAACAACACTGACCCGCCTGATTGTGGATCAACTGCAACCTCAGCAAGGGATAGTCCATGTCGGTGAACGTACTAAAATGGGATACTATGCCCAGCATCAAGTAGACACATTGAACCTCGATGCCACTGTTTATCAAGAAATTGCTTCAACTGCTGCAACTGGACTTATTCCAACGTTACGGGATGTACTGGGAATTTTCCAGTTTTCAGGTGAAGATGTTTTTAAACCGATTCGAGTACTTTCAGGTGGTGAAAAAGCACGTGTTTCGCTTGCTAAAATCCTTATCTCACCGGTAAATTTTCTAATCATGGACGAACCGACAAACCATCTGGATAAAACCGCTCGGGAAGCTCTTGAAAAAGCTTTATCAAAATACAATGGTACATTACTTTTAATCTCCCATGATCGCTACTTCCTTGATAAACTGGTTAATCGGGTCCTGGAAATAAAAGATGGGATCGTT
>JAKAGC010000219.1 GCA_021817755.1 Acidobacteriota bacterium
CATGTAATGGGTGATAGAAAATATGATTGCTGGGTGATGATAAAACAAAAATTTTCTCGTGCAAATGTCGAAGAGGTCCGGTCTTTATTGGCGAGTACTTTGGAACGGATGAAACGCATAAAATGAACGTAAGATGATCAAGAGATTTTTATTGCTTTTAATTAAGGGATATAAAGTACTCCTCTCTCCTATACTAGGAAATAACTGCCGATTCACTCCAACCTGTTCTACTTATATGTATGAATCTATAGAGGTTCATGGAGTAATAAAAGGAATCTATCTGGGAACCCGGCGTTTACTAAAATGCCATCCGTTTCACCCAGGGGGTTATGATCCTGTTCCAATGAAATTTGAGGTGAAATCCAATGGATAAAAAATCATTAATTCTTTTTTTCGCCCTATCTGCCGTCGTATTGGTAGGGTATTATTTTCTTTTTCCTCCACCGAAACATGTGGAGCAAACACAGCAGGTGCCTTTGAAAGAACAGCCGCGCACCCAAGAGGTTCAACCGTCTGCTGCGAAAGCAGAAGAAAGTACATCCGGCTCTACGGATATTTTTGCACCAAAACAAGAAACCGAACCTGTAAAAATGACTACTGCTATCGAAACCATCACCGAAAATATAGTGGGAGATGCGACTCGTGATATACGCGTTGAAACGGAATTGTTTACCGCGTTATTTACGAATAAAGGCGCGGGCCTTAAATCTTTCATTCTTAAAAAATATAAGGATGATAAAGGAAAACCTCTTGATCTGATTAATGAAAAAGCAAAAGATAAATTTGGTAACAATCAGTTATATCCTTTCTATTTTTCACCGTTCGAAGTGGATCAGAAAAAAGGAGCTGAATCACTGCGAGAAGTTTATTTAGAATTAAACAACAGTAATTTTGCTTATAATGGAAAAACAGATATAAAACTTACGGGTGCTGATCTCTCTGGTCAGGAAGTGGTTCTGGAATTTAAATATGCAGACACTGAGAAAAAATTATCCGTAACGAAACGATTTACAATCGAACGTTCTTCTTATGTGATAAATATTGAAACTCATATGGTAAAAAATGGTGCGACTATAACTCCTCCATTATTATTCGGTCCTGACCTGGAAAATAATGTCAACAAAAATCGTGTAATGCAATCCGGACTTGGACTGGCTGCCTATACTGGGGATAATGTAAATACATTGGAATTCTCGGGAGTAAAAACAGAAGAAAAGATCAATACTTCCCTTCAAAAAGTTGCATATTGGGGTAATAATTATTATTGGGTGGCCTATGAAACTACCTATTTCGCTGCTATATTCAAAACCCATGAATCTGTCCAATATGCAGTTGTTAAACTTGAAGGGAAAGACTCAAAAAAATTATATTCCTATCTGATCGTGACAGAGCCTAAAACTCTTGCGGTCTTTATGGGTCCCAAAGATGAAAAAATCCTTGGAGATGTAGAACAGAAATACCAATTTGACAGCATCAACCGCTCTATTAATTATGGTTGGTCATTTTTTGGAAGTATTGCACGAATATTGCATAAGGGAGTAATGCTGGTTTTTGGTTTCATCCCCAATATGGGATGGGCTGTGGTAATCTTTACGATCTTAATTAAGATCATCCTTTTCCCTCTTACCTACGCCTCAAGCGTTTCGATGGCTAAAATGCAAACTCTCCAACCGAAAATGAATGCCATCAAAAAGAAATACAAAAATTTGAAAGATCCGGAACAACGGAAGCAGATGAATATAGAAATAATGGGTCTTTACAAGCAGGAAAAAGTTAATCCTGCGGGTGGATGTATCCCGATGCTGCTTCAACTCCCTATCCTCTTTGCTTTTTTCCGTTTATTTCCGATATCTATCAATTTTAGACATGAACCCTGGCTTCTCTGGTTAAAAGACCTTTCAATAAAAGATCCATCATATTTACTTCCTATTCTGATGGGAGTAACTATGATGATCGTTTCCAAAATGTCACCGACTGGTGCCGACAGCGGTGGTATGCAAAAATATATGGTATACATTATGCCGGTATTTTTAACCTTCGTCTGTTTGAATTATTCGGCGGGTTTGAATTTATACTGGTTCGTGTCGAACTTCTTACAGATTGGACAACAATACATTATCAATAAAAAAATATTCCAGGAAAAGAAAGACGAAGAGAAAGAAAAGAAAGCATTCCGGCGCAAGAAAGGGGGTAAAGCTATATGAGTTCTAAAAAAGAATTCAGTGCAAGCTCCTTAAAAGATGCAATCGCCCAGGCTGCCGACGCTTTTAATACATCTGAAGATAAAATCAAATATGAAATTATTACAGAAAAGACACGTTATTTCGGACATAGCCAGAGAGAAATCTATATCAGGGCTTGGACTTCCGATGGTACAGAAGAATCCCAGTTCTCGACATTTATAAAAAAAATGATCGATGCGATCGGTTTGGAACTGGAATTTCATATTACGAGTGGAAAGGGGTTTGTAAAAGTGGATTTTAGCGGTTATGATTACAGGTTGATGCTTTATAAAAACGGTAATCTACTGAACGCTATTCAATACCTTCTCAATCGACTCTATTCGGATGAGATTGGAAAAAAGATATACTGCGAATGCGAAAAATTTAGAAAAAACCGTGAAACCGAACTCTCTACTCTAGCCCATCGCTATGCGAAAGAAATACGAAAAAATGGTAAACCGATACACCTTAAAGAATTGAATCCCTTTGAACGTCGAATCATCCATATGACTATTAATAAATATGCGGATCTGGAATCTGTCAGCACGGGTGAAAATTTTACTAAGGTGATTACTATTCGAAAAAAATAAAATTTCTGGCCGGTATATTCAAAGGAAGTACAGGACCATGAAACATATAGACCTGGATTCAAATACGATAACAGCGCTCTCTACCCCTCCGGGAAAAGGGGGGGTAGGGGTCATTCGTATTTCGGGGTCTCAAGCGCTACTGATTCTATCAAAGATAATCGAAAAATGGAGAGGCCATCCACGTATAATATCCCGCATCCAACCGGGTCATATGTACCACAGTTATATATTATCGAGTGATAAACGCATCGATGAATGTATGGTGGTATATTTTAAAGCTCCTAACAGTTATACGGGGGAAGACTCGGCAGAAATATCTTTTCATTCCAATCCTTTCCTGGCGGAAGAAATTCTTGATATTATCCGCGATATCGATCCGGAGACAATTCGTTTGGCTCTGCCGGGAGAGTTCACGTATAGGGCTTATAAAAACGGAAAATTGGATTTAATCCAGGCTGAATCGGTTAATGAATTAATTAATGCGAATTCGCGTTTTTTTGCCCGTATGAAATTCGGCAGCTTGGAAGGAAAATTATCACGTATTATGATGCAGTTGAAAGAGGATTTAATCCAACTGGGAATTGCTGTTGAAACTGGTATTGAATTTGAGGAAGATCAATTTCTTGAGGGAATTACAATTACTGAAAAACTGGATGATACAATGAAACGTATCGATTCTATTCTTTCGGCTTCCCGTTTTAATGAACAATTAAATAGGGGATTGAATGTGGTAATCGTGGGGAAAGTGAATGTTGGGAAATCATCACTCTTCAATCTTCTTTTAATGGAAGAACGGTCGATTACTTCCTCTATACCGGGCACTACCCGAGATTTTATACGTGAAAAAATTTATCTGGATGGATTTCCTATTGAGATTACCGATGTAGCAGGGATTAACCGTGAAACCAAAGACGATATCGAAGCTCAAGGCATCCAACGGAGCCTGGACAAAGTAAAAAATGCCGATGCGGTTATTTTTATGGTAGATGCGTCACGTCATTTTGATAAAACAGATAAAGAGATTTTTTACCTGATAAAAAAGAAAAAAAAGATTATTGTAGCGAATAAATTGGATATTCTGGCTCCTGATTCCTGGGAGAATTTGAATGCTTTTTTTGAAAGAGAAAAAGAAGAAGTATTTGGTATTTCTGTCAAAGATCAGATCAATATTGAAGGGGTTACCCAATTTTTAAAACAAATTATTCTTGAGTTGAAGGAAGCATCCCGGGATTCCGAGTTTACTGCGAATAAGCGTCAACGACAATTACTGGAAGAATTGAAGCAAATTCTGAGATTAATAAAAAAAATGGTAGAAGCACAGTCTTCACATATTGAAATCATTGGTGAAGAAATACGTAGTGCGATTTCCATTATTGGGCAATTGATGGGGGAGATCACTCCTGAAGAAATTCTTAACCGAATTTTCTCTGAATTTTGTATCGGTAAGTAAATTTTTTTTATTCAAAAATTCCAAATTAATTTATTGTGGGGCCATTCTATTCGGATTAAATCCTATTCAGTGGAAATAGTTTAAAACAAGTTGTTCGGCTTTAAAAAGCAGATCCGTAATTCGTTCGGATTTATAATCGATATCGAATTCGCAGGGTTTAACATCTCCTGTATCGAGGAGTAGAATTCTATCGGCGACACCCCACGTTTTAGAAATATGGGATTCATCAGGCCAAAAACGAGAGAAAATATATTCGAAAAGAAAGCGGGATAAACGGTTTTCACCTGGAGTACGATGTGCAGGGGTAACACGAAGCCCAAAGATTTGCTCTTTTTCAAATGCAAAAACTGGAATATTATCTTCTACTCCTCCATCGATCCATTTCCCTGTTATGCTTTCTATATCCATTAATGGATTATCCCACTTTAATAGATGGGATTCTCCATTCAAACCGATTTGAATTCGGATATGTTTTTCGTCATCCTTTTGAATAATAACGGGCTGAAAGAAAAATGGAATTGACATTGAAATACGAACAGCATCAGCGACAGGAAAATTGGGGGTTGTTTGGGCTGAAAAGAGTTCTGCTTTTCTTGTATCGAGGTTTGTACCGGTAATATAAAGATCCTTTTTAAAAAATGTTCTATGCTCCCGGAATGTTATAAAATCAGGATTTTCAATGGAAAAACCTTTCATTTTTTCTTTCATTTTTTCATTTAAAAAATCTCTGAAAATTTGAGCTTTGAAAATACCGAGACCATCTGTCAGGTTTCTTCTAAAAGTAGTATGGGTTAGGAATTCCCTTCTAAGTAATTGAGCTGCTCGTTCGGACATGATTTCTTTTGCAAAAAGCGTGAGATTAAAGCAAAGAGTATTGGCAGCGGCAACATCGAGTCCCGGGAGTGTTAGATGACTAAAATTATCTTTGAAAAATTCACCGATTTCTTCAAGGAAATTGGCTTTGTTATTGTCAAATATGTTTTCAATTTCAGGAAGTTCTTCTCCTAAGAGCATATAGATCAGGCTCTTTTTTCCAGTAGGAGACATTAAATCCATTATTTCTTTTGATGAGTATCCGCAGGAAACAAGGAAAGCGGTAACCGATCCGGCAGAAGCACCGCCAATGCCTGTCAGTGACGAAAGTACACTGAGGTTTTCAAGAGCTTTTAGTGCGCCTATGTAAGCAAAACCCCACGCACCTCCACCGGAAAAAACAAGACTTTTGACATTCTGTTTTTCAATTTTACTGGGTTGTTTGGTCGAATTCATATTTTTATTTTCGATTATTCTGTACAATTTGTCAATGCCTGTAAATGGATTCCGGATATTTTACTTGAAGAATTTTGACTTGAAGTTATAAAACCTTCAAATACTTCTTAGAACTTAGGCGTATTTTTAGAATTCTAATTTACTAATTTTATATATGTGAACGCATGGGATAAAAATTCGGGAAAATCGAGTATGGGCTTGTAAATATCCACAAATTAAGGTATATTTAGGCAATGAAAAAAGTAGTTGTTATCGGAGCAGGCCATGCAGGAATTGAAGCAGCGTATGCCATTTCAAAAATGGGATGCGAAGCAATACTGGTAACAATTCACCTGGAAACCATTGGACAAATGTCGTGCAATCCTTCGGTTGGAGGAATAGCGAAAGGACACCTGGTTAAAGAAATCGATGCGTTGGGTGGCATTATGCCGCGGGCTGCAGATATTACGGGAATCCAATTCAAAATTTTAAATCGCAGTAAAGGACCGGCGGTAAGAGCTACACGCACGCAGAATGACAAAATTGCCTATCGAAATTTTATGAAATCCTTCCTGGAACAGACACCGAATTTAAGAGTATATCAGTCAGTTGTATAGGAAATAATTATAAAAAATGAAAAAGCGGTGGGGGTACGTTTTCTGGAAGGAGATAGTATTGATGCTGATGGAGTTATAATTACATCGGGAACCTTTTTAAATGGGAAAATCTATATTGGTAATACGATTTATTCAGCAGGACGATCCAATGAACCGCCTTCGACTCATCTGGCAGAGAATATCAAAAGTCTTGGGTTTAAAACAATGCGGCTTAAAACAGGAACACCGATGCGACTTCATAGTGATTCTATCGACTGGTCCCGGTTTATTCCCCAACCAGGAGATGAGCCTCCGACTCCTTTTACGATTTTTAATCCTCCACGGATAAAAAACCGGGTTGTTTGCTACCTGGGATATACGAATCCACAAGTTCGATCGGTCATTAATGATAATCTGGATAAATCGCCGCTTTTTTCAGGAGTAATCGAGGGTATAGGTCCGAGATATTGTCCTTCTATCGAAGATAAAATCGTTAAATTTCCTCACCGGGATATCCATCATTTTTATTTAGAACCGGAAGGATTAAATAATAAAGAGATTTATGCAAATGGATTGTCATCCAGTTTACCGGTAGAAGTGCAGAAA
>JAKAGC010000220.1 GCA_021817755.1 Acidobacteriota bacterium
TCCACTCTTGCACGGATCGAACATGTAGGAGCAAGCACACCCAATCCCAATGAAAATGTAATCCTCAAAGCAATGGAAGATGAATTGAATCGATCCATGAATAACCTCGGTAAAGATGGATCCCCCGCTCCCTATTTCATCCAATACAGGGTTACCGATACAAACGCCGTTACTATTTCCGCTTTTAACGGTGCACTTGAAAATAGTAACAATTACCATTCCCGTTACCTCGATACTACCGTTAGAGTCGGAGATCATAAACTCGATAACTTCCATGCTATTCGTGGAGGACGCGGCGGTTTGAATTACAACTATTCCCAGCCCGTAACCATCAGCCTCGAAGATAATCCCAAAGCCATCAGGCAGGCTCTCTGGCTCGAAACCGATTCCAATTATAAAAATGCAGTCGAACGCTTGATCCAGATCAAAGCCAACCAGGATGTTACCGTTTCCGAGGAAGATAAATCCGATGATTTCTCAATCGAAACTCCTGTTCGCGACATACAAACACCTTCCGATATTACTGTCGATATCAAGACCTGGGAAAAAAAAGTAAAAGATTTCTCCGCTATTTTTGTTGAATTTCCCGAGATTTACGCTTCACAAGTTTCATTGCAAGCCGGTTCCGAAAACAAATATCTCGCTAACAGCGAAGGTTCCCTTCTACTTCATGGACGAACCCAATGGACCCTTTTCATCGCAGCCGGCACGCGAGCCGAAGATGGTATGACCTTAGGAAAAGTAAAAAAATTCGATTCCTACACTTCGCAAGGCTTACCTGATGATGAAACCATAATAAAGAGCATCAAAGCACTTGCCAACGATTTAATGGCACTTCGCAAAGCTCCCCTAATGGAACCCTACACCGGCCCTGCCATTCTATCCGGCGAAGCCTCTGCCGTATTCTTTCATGAAATATTCGGGCACCGCATCGAAGGTCACCGGCAAAAAGATGAAAACGAAGGACAAACCTTCACCGGAAAATTGAACCAGTTGGTCCTTCCTCCTTTTATTTCTGTCTACGACGATCCCACTCTCTCCATTTACAAAAATAAAGATTTAAACGGACATTACTTATATGATGATGAAGGCGTTAAAGCCGAACGAGTCAATCTGATTAAAGATGGAATTTTAAAAAATTTCCTGATGTCCCGCTCCCCTATCGAAGGATTCCCAAATTCCAACGGTCACGGACGCGCCCAGGCAGGATTCAGTCCTGTCAGCCGCCAGGGAACTCTTATCGTCGATTCATCCCAGGTATCTACCATGCCCCAGCTTCGTAAAGCCTTAATCGACGAATGCAAAAAACAAGGTAAACCATTCGGGCTCTATTTCGATGATATCAGCGGCGGTTCCACACACACCATGCGATTTTCCGCACAAGCTTTCGATGTTATTCCTACCATGGTATATCGCGTCTATGTCGATGGAAGACCCGACGAACTCGTAAGAGGCGTAAACCTGATCGGTACTCCCTTAACATCCTTTAGTAAAATTCTCGCATGCGGTGGCGATACCGGTGTTTTCAACGGCTACTGCGGTGCCGAATCCGGTTCCATTCCTGCCTCTGCCATCTCCCCTGCTATCCTCACAGGTCAAATCGAAGTCCAAAAACGAATGAAAGAATCCGATAAAATTCCTATTCTTGCACCACCCAAAGAAAATGAACCCATTCACGATAATAATGATTTGTTAAAAGGCGAAAATGATCCCATATTGTACGCAATGAAAGATGAACTCGATCGCTCCATGAATCAATTGAAAATGGACAATACCCAGAAACCCTATTATATCGGTTATACTATCTCTGACCGTTCCCGGTTTTCCGCATTTGGAACATTAGGTGCTCTGCTTTATTCCGGGACATCCAGGCAACGTTTATTAAAAGTTGATTTAAGAGTAGGTGATTATCAATTTGATAATTCCGGTTCCCGGAGAGATTGGGGCTCATATCAAGATGGTGATTTCGTTGTCATCGAGGATAATTACAAAGCTATTCGTCACAGGATATGGCTTAAAACCGATGATGCTTATAAACAAGCCGTTGAAACCCTCGCAGAAAAACACGCACAATTAAAAAACCTGGTTCAAAGCGAATCATTTCCTGATTTCACCAAAGCCGAACCTATCCGGCTTATCGAACCACGCAAAGAAATTTCCATCGATCAAAAAAGATGGGAAAACCTTGTTCGGAAGCTTTCAGGTATTTTCCGCGATTATCCTATGATTTACGATTCCAGCGTCGAACTCTCTATCCAAACCGAAAACCGCTTTTTTGTAAACAGCGAAGGAATTCTATTTCGTCAACCCCAACAAATCGTATCATTGCAAGCCGTAGTAACAACACAAGCACCCGATGGAATGCGACTTACTCATTATTACCCATTCTATACCTCTTCCATTGAACACTTACCCGATGAACCCGAATTGGAGAAAAAAATACACAATCTTGGCGATGAATTAATTCAATTGGTCTCAGCCCCCAAACTGGATAATTACATCGGACCCGTCTTGTTTTCATCCCAGGCATCATGTGATCTATTCACCCAGGTTCTTACTCCTTACCTCTCCGGAGAACGTGCACCCGGTGATGATCCTTCCCGGTTGATCGATTATTCCTCTGCCAGTAAACTCGCACGCCGTTTAGACAGACGCATATTACCCGATACATTATCCATTATCGATGACCCCACCCGGAAAACCTTTAACCACATCCCATTACTTGGAACTTATGCCATTGATGACGAAGGAGTAATTGCAAAACCCGTTACATTAATCGAGAAAGGTATTTTAAAAACACTCTTAATGGCACGACGCCCCAGTAAAGAGATATCCCTTTCCAATGGACACGGACGCGCTCCTTTTTCAGGCAGTCCAGGAGTTCAGATCGCAAACCTCATAATTACTTCAGATAAAGGAAAACCATACATCGAATTGAAAAAAGAACTCATGAGAATGTGCAGAGAGCAGAAATTGCCCTTCGGTTTATTAGTAAAAACACTTGATAATCCGTCCATCACAGGTTCAAATTTCTCCATGAGTGCTTCGCTTGCCAACAGTGCTCAAACCAACGGATTGCTTACTGCTCCCGTTTTACTCTATAAAATCGATTCCAACACAGGGAAAGAAGATCCCATTCGCGGACTTATTATCAGTGAAATGGACGTCAAAGATTTACGTTATCTTGCAGGGCTCGGTAATGATTATTATGTTCAAAACCGGATAATGCCACCCGGAGGTTCCATGATTTCAAATATCTTTTTATATGATATGGGTTCTACAACAGGAATACCTGCATCCATTGTTTCGCCTTCCGTTTTATTGGAGGAAGTAGAATTTAAAAAGAACAGCGATAACCGGGCCAAACCTCCCATTCTACCTCCTCCCGATTTAAAATAAATAATTAGGAGAATATAGACAAATGGCATCAAAACATATTTCACTCAAAAAAGACGTCGATGAATTCCTTGCATTAAAAAAAATTGCTCTTGTCGGTGTTTCCCGAAAAAGCGTCAAATTTGGGAATTCCATATTCAAAGAATTAACCAAGAGGAATTACACCGTTTTCCCATTAAATAGCTTTTTAACTCAATACGAAGGAGTTCCTTGTTATCCCGATTTAAAATCCCTACCTGAAAAAGTCGATGGAATCATAACAGTTGTTAAACCCGAAAAAACCGAACTCGTAATCAAAGAAGCTGCAGAATTAGGTATTAAAAAGATATGGATGCAGCAGGGTTCCCAATCCGAAAGAGCCATTGAATTGTGTAAAGAGAATAATATTTCTTTTGTAGCCAATGAATGTATACTCATGTTTATAGAGCCAGTAGAATCCGTTCACAAATTTCATCGATTTATATTGAAATTATTCGGAAAAATGCCAAAGTAAAAACGTTAATTTTAAACAGATATTATTTAAATTTAATTATTCATATGATAGAATATTCCACAGGAGGAATAATATGGATTTTTATGAAGTAGTCAGAAAGCGTCAATCCGTTAGAGTATATCGTTCTGATCCCATCCCCGAAGATGTGTTGAACAGGGTACTCGAAGCGTTCAGGTTATCTCCGTCGTGGGCCAATACCCAGGCATGGGAATTGATATTAGTAAAGGACCCTGAAATAAAAGCACAGTTACAGAAAACCGTATCTGATAGAAACCCATCATATGCAGCGATGGTCGATGCCCCTATTATTGTGTGTGCCATTGGGATCACAGGGCGTTCCGGTTTTTATAAAGGACAGGTTTCCACTGGAAGGGGAGATTGGGTCATGTTTGATCTTGGAATAGCCACAGAGCATCTTGCGCTTGCAGCAGCAGCCGAAGGATTAGGTACCGTACATATCGGATATATTAATTATGAAAAAGCAGCAGAAATACTTGAACTACCAAAAGATAGAACTGTAATAGAATTTATACCCATTGGATATCCAGCGTTTGCGCCCAATGTTGTACCTAGAAAGTCGTTAAGTGATTTCATTTTTACAGATAAATACGGTAAAAAATAACCCCGTTTAGTTGCCTTCGGTGACCAGAGGAGTTAGGGGGGGTGCAACCTCCTTTAAAAAAGGGTTTCTGGACTTCCTAAAACTTTTAACTCGGTTCGAATGAATTGACTGTAATGAATTGCAGTAGGTTTTTTAAATGTTTGATTAATAAAAAATTTTAGGAGGTGTCGGACTCCTTTTATAAAAGGGGTCTGACAAAAAGCTCTTCTAAACATGGTGTTGCATATTCTTGTATGGGTTTCTGGATTTCTTAAAACTTTTAATTCGAATCGAAAGAACTGACTTAGATAGATTGCAGTAGGTTTTTTGAATAGTTTGAATAAAAAAAAATTTTAGGAGGTGTCGGGCCCCTTTTATAAAAGGGGTCTGACAAAAAAGTTTTTCAAAACTGGTGTAATATTTTAAAAGAAAAAGGAGACAAATATGAAGCGAGTAATAGGGATTGGTGGTATATTTATAAAGAGTAAAGATCATGTGAATCTTTGTGAATGGTATAGGAAGCATTTGGGGATAGACATCCAGGATTGGGGTGGAGCGATGTTCCCATGGAGTAATCCTGATGGGATGACGGTTTGGAGTATAATGCCCGGATCATCCGATTATTTTGCTCCCAGTAAAGCGCCATTTATGATTAATTACATAGTTGAGGATTTACAGGCGTTATTGGAGGTATTGAGGTCGGAGGGGTGTGAAGTTGATTCAAAAACGGAGGAATCCGAGTTGGGTAAATTTGGATGGGTAATGGATCCAGAGGGGAATCGTATTGAGCTTTGGCAGCCGCCCAAATAATCGAAATAAGTCTTAAATAGTTTGATAATAAAAAACTCTGCCTTCGGCGACCAGAACCCCTTTTGAAAAATGGGTCTCTGGACTTCCCAAAACTTTTATCACGAATGGAATTAATTGACTGTAATCTTTTGGGAGTATTTTTTATATATTTAATTCAATATTGGCAGATGAAATAGTTTTAACCCAAAAAAGTTAATTTGAAAGTAGTATCAATGCAATGATTATCTGCTATATTCTAAGGAAATAACCCAAAAAGAGCCTTGCAATATAATCCAGTATCCTTTTTTAAAACCACCCACAAAGTGAAGGCGATGGAAATATTCCTGATAAAGGAAACGAATCAAATAACCTTGAAATAAAGGAAAACATAATCTAAACCTACAGTTGAGAAAATAGCTCTAATTTATCAAATATTATATTTGATAAATTTTTTCTCTATAAAAAACAAAATAACAATCTACGCTCCAACAATTATTTAGCAATAAACAATGAAATCATAGCGAGGAAAAAGAAAAATTCCATTTTTATTCCACAAACAATTTGACTTTCGATCATATTTATGATATTAATATACATTAAGTTAGTTTGAGATGCAAAATAATTAAAGGGTCACCAATAATAATGTTAGATTCATCAGGTAAAAATTTGTTATATATGAATTTTTAAAAAATTAACAAAATGAATCAATGGCACGAATTACAGATAATGTTAATAATGAAGATTAATATGCTTATAGGAGAATATTGATAATGGAAAAGAAATATCAAGTTTTTATAAGCTCCACTTACAATGATCTAATAGAAGAACGCCTGGAACTAATCGAAGCAGTGATTAATTTAGGGCATATTCCAATCGGTATGGAATTGTTCAATGCTGCTGATGATACGCAATGGGAAGTAATTAAAAGACGAATTTATGATTCGGATTATTATGTATTAGTGTTGTCAGATCGCTATGGAAGCGTTGATACAGATGGAATAGGTTTTACGGAAAAAGAATATGACTATGCTATCAGCGTCGGAATTCCTATTATCTCATTCTTAAGAAAAAAAGCATCAATAGAACTACTACCAATGGATCAAAGAGAACGCGATAGAGTCAATTCTCTAAATAAGTTTCGAAGCAAACTCTCCAAACGCCTTTTTACATCTTGGAGCGACAAACATGAACTTTCAAAACAATTTTTTTCATCATTTACAAATTTGATTCGAGATAGACCACGTCTAGGATGGATCAAGGGTACTGAAGATGCGCTTACATCAAATAAAAAGCTCTCTGAAGTATTAATTCAAAATGAATCTTTATTGCAAAAAATCACTAAAATGAAACAACAGTTAGAATCAACTGAGAAAGAGTTGTCGCAGTTCATTGAAATTGATCGCAAAGCTAAGCAAATAGTTGAAATGCTAC
>JAKAGC010000221.1 GCA_021817755.1 Acidobacteriota bacterium
GGTACTGCGATGGTAAACGCTGCAAAGAGAATTAATACGACTACCATCACTTCGATGGCTGCGATTCCTTTTTTTATTATTTTTCCCGGATTTGCTTTCATGGAATTATTTCCCGGATTGATTTATTTTAATTAAAGTGGGTCTACCAGGTTTATAACAGTCATGGGGCCATTGGCAATATAGATTAACAAGGTTTGGGCGGCTGTAGAAGGGTTAAATCGTATGGAACGAATGCCTTCTGGGATTGGTGCATTGAAGAAATAAATAGGTGGGGTGCCGTATCCGGCATTTAATGAAGCATGAGATATACTGGTTCCATTAGGGTAATCTAAAGTAATAGGAGTAGTTATTCCAGGAGGATCTGCTTGCCCGGTAAATTGGACCATGACGTAATCGCGATCGAAGGTATTGCCGGATACTTGAGAAAATGCTTCATCCGATCGGATATAAACAACAGGATCATCATTGGTTCCGTTATTGTTGACACCATCGGGCCCGGCTGACCAGATAGCGGCAAGTATTGTGGGTAATTGTTGAAATGTGGGAGTACCTGTGGGCCAATTATTCTGATAATAATAGTTTCGCCCCCACGGGTCGACTACTTCGCTGACATAAGGTCCTCTCCATCCCCAATACCATCCGTATCCTGAGTTTTGGGGATATGCAAGACGGGTAAGCGTATCGCCAGGTTGTTGAAAACGGCGTACCAGTTCATCCAGCGAGATGGGTAATGCGCCAAGATCACCTACAAATCCGTAACTGCTTCGTGTTCCACCCTGTATCAAGGAGGAATCCCCGATAATGGAATTTTTAATAATATCGAGTTCTTCTTTACATGTATTGACCCGTTTCTGTTCAACAACATTTACGGCCAGAGGTGCTATTAATGCAGCCAGTATAGCGATTACAGCAATAACGATTACCATTTCACCAATGGTGAAGCCATCTGTCGGTTTGATTTTTTCTTTATTAACCCGGCACCTATTCATTAACTATTCTCCTTACTCTCACCGGATTATTGTAACCGGAAAACAATGTCATCACTTCCTGACGGGGGAACGCCATTAAGAGGAGTTTCGACCGCAGCAGGTCTTCCGGGACCTGGGGATAATACGAATACAATACCAGGATTGGAAGGATCAAGTCCGGCTGAATCGACTAAATATGAATTCCCCCATGGATCCAATTGCATACCGCTGAGGTATGGGCCATTCCATGCCGGAAGACCATTTACGGATGGTCCCCGTTGAATTGCTACGCCCATATGGGTTGCGGTCGTATTGTAATTAACGAGGTGAAACCATAATGATAATCTCTGATTGGCAGGAATGGTATTCCAGGAGGAAGGAACTGTGGAATTATCAGGGACTCCATCGCTATTACTATCGGAATCGCTGAACATCAAACGCATTAGCTGCTGGTTATAGTAAATGGGCCAACGCCCGGTATCCTGCCTGAACTGAACCATTGCTTTACCGATTGTTGCGGTATCGGAACCTGCTCTGGCATAACGTGCGGAAGTTATGTTTTGTGAAATGAGGGGGATGAGAACTGCGGCCAGTATTGCGACTACTGCAAGTGTAATTACCATTTCTATCATCGTAAAACCTTTTATTTGATGTACTATCGATCGATTTTCATTATCTTTAAGCACGTTATACTCCTTTTAATGTTTTACCGGGGAATTAATTATAGAATAATACTAAGACAATTTCCACTATAAAAAGTTCAAAAGGGCTATATTGATAATATTTGGGTTGTTACTTGTATTTTATTAAATATAATAATGTGCTCCGACTTTAAGCAAGTTTATAAACCCAAATGAATATACTGTTAATAATTATCATCCGATAAAAATGAACTCAGTTGAATGATGAATTTAAAATATCTGTTTGTTGATCAGTACTTTGATAAATGAGTTATTGATTTTTTCAAAAAAATTACCGGGTTTATAAAAAGTTTATAATCTGTTGTATTGTTTCTATGGTGTGTCCTGTTTTAATCATTATTAATTTTCTTACTTTATATAAGGACGTATCTCTATAAAATGATTTTCCAAACATTTAGGGTTTAAATCTGTTTGTGATTATAATTGGAATTTTAATTGCTTATACTATTTACTCGAAAATATATAAGGAGAAAGATTAATGAAATCTATTAAAAGGGTGTTTTTTGTGCTGATTTTTTTGGGTATCTCTTTAATGAGCTTCTCTCAATCTGAAAATATTGCCTTGAAGAAAGAAGGAGAATGGGGATCAGGTGCTTATTTAAAAATGATCGCCTCAGGGCAGTATGTTTATTGTGCTTCCTATACCGGAGGAATTGATATTATCGATATTGAGGATAAAGATAACCCTGTGAAAGTCGGAAATTTTGAAATACTGAATATTAAAGATTTTTGTATTTCAGGAGATTTTGCTTATGTGGCGAGCAGATCTGATATTATTATTCTGGATATTTCCGATGGGATCCATCCTGTTCAGGTAGGGCGTTATACGTACGGTGGAGATGTTGTGGCAGTTAAAGGGAATTATCTTTATACTGTTCATTCTTATGGTCATTTGGAGGTTATCGATATTTCAAACAAGAAAAATCCAAGTATAGTAGGGTTTTATGAAGATATCGGCGGTGATTATTATTATTTTACACGATTTGAAATTTATGGGGACTACGCATTTGTAGCAGAGCGTTATCCCTTTGAAGGAAGCTATATTAAAATTTTCAACATCTCAAATCCGAATAATCCGGTATTTGTTCAAAGTTTATCTACGCAAGTGCGAAATTTTGTTATATCCGGTCATTATCTTTATCTTTCAACAATGGATCAAGGGATAAAGGTTATGGATTTAACAGATCCTTATAATCCGGTTCTCACAGGTCCGGGTTATACTTCAATGAAAACGTGGAATATAGAAGCATTGGGTTCATATATATTTGTTCAGGGAGAAAATTCAAAAATCTCAATCCTGGATTTTTCAGATCCGTTAAATCCTACTAAAAAAAGTGATACAGGAGTATATGTACCTACCGGTAGATTCACCGTTTCCTATAATACATTGTATTCATTTTCAGGGACAGGGCTTAATGTTACGGATGTTTCTTCTCCATCATCTCCTGAAATAAAATCTTCTTATGAAGGGAGCGGTAATGCTTCACGAATTGCAGTCTCTGATAATTATGTCTATCTGGTGGATAAAAACAAAGGTTTAAAAATCATAGATATTACGGATAATGCCAACCCTAAACAGGTGGGAATGTATGCTTCCGCCGGATATTCATCATCGACCGTAGCCGTTTATGGGAATTATGCTTGTTTCCTTGACGATAAAGGTTTGCATGTTTTGGATATTTCCAATAAAACCACACCTAATCGAGTGGGTTACTATAAAATGACTGATGTATTGGAAACGGATAAAGTCTATTTTAATGGTAACTGGGGAGTAGTTACAAATGGATTGAACTTCCTCATCATGGACTTTACAAATAAAGCAAAACCTCAAAAAGTAGGTAATTATTCAAATAGTGCGGAAATAAGGTCTATGGCATGTTTGGGAAATTATATATACGCTGTGTTTGGCTCAGGATATATGGAAGTAATCGATATTACGGATAAAACGGCTCCAACCAGAGTGGGAAGAATTAGTATCCCTTTGTATGATTATTCGGATATTGCTGTGAGTGGGAGTATCGCATGTATCGTATCCGCGTCTGGTGATACACCCGGATTAATCACAGTTGATATTTCAAACTCTAAGAAACCTACGATAAAAGGCCAATATCGTGTTTTTCCATTGAACCATGTAACGATTTCCGGGAATTATGCATATGTAGGAGGTACATTTAATTGGGACCTTCATGTGTTTGATATTTCCAATCCGGCAGTTCCGAACCTTTCGGCTTCCTGGAATACCTTGGGTACTGTGCAGGGATTAGGTGTGTTGGACAATTACATTTATCTTACGAATGGAGATTCGGGGAAAATTAATATTATAAAAGCTGCACCGAATAAAACAGCTTCGATTACTGTGATTAGCCCGAATGGAGGAGAAACGTGGTGGCCGAAATACTTCGGGAAAAATACAATTGCCTGGACGGCAAAGGACCTTTCCGGAAACGTATCGATTGACCTTTACAAAGGGGATCAATATCTTTATCATATCGGCGATGCATCTGTCAAATCGGGTTTCTATACATGGGAATTTCCTTCGATATTCACCGAAGGTAATGGATATAAAATCCACATCTCTCAACCTTATAAATCTGATTTCTCAGATGAAACTTTTTCCATGGTCGACGATCATTACTCACATCTCTCCATCGATAAAGAAGAACTTTATTTTTCTGCATTACCTGGGAGTAATCCTTCGAATCAAACTTTTACAGTCAGTGGTATCGGTTCATCGGGTATTACCCTACAAGCCAATAAACCGTGGATAAAATTCGGGATTTCTGCGAATAGGAGTACTACGCAAAATTACACAGTTTCAATCGATACGACTGGATTGGATATGTCTGCGGGAAGATATACTGGGAATATCAGTGTAACATCAATAGATGCAACGAATTCACCTCAGACCATTCGTGTGGTATTGGACATTGTCTCATCCATTCAGCCTTCAATCAAGCTAATTAATCCAAATGGTAAAGAGGTATGGGAAACTTCTAAAAAATATTATATTAATTGGGGAGCTTCAGGTATTACGGGTGAAGTTTCGGTCGATCTGTATAAGGGGCTTGCACTCTATATGAATCTAGGAAAAGCGAATGCAACAACCGGTGTACTTTCCTGGGCTATCCCCGACACATTTCCCCGTGGAAGAGATTACCGCATCCGCATCTCTCAGGGTGATCTTTATGCTATTTCGGATAATTACTTCTCTATCCTCTCCAGTAGTAGTAAATCAATAATTTTGAGTAATGATAATTTGTTTTTTAATGCAATTTCGACCTTTGTAACGCCGGTGCAGGAAATTACGATTTCAAACGGTGGAGAGGGAATTTTGAATTGGATAGCCATTGCAAATGAAGAATGGATTTCAGTAACCCCTGCTTCCGGTACCGGAAGTGGAGCTATTTCAGTAACGATCAATCCACAGGGATTATCGAAAGGTTACCATTTAGGAAAAATCACTGTATTGGATTACGATGCTGAGAATTCGCCATGTGATATAACAGTTAGTTTAAATATTAGCACTTCCAGCTCAAAACCTTTCGGAGAATTTTCAACTCCGTTAAATAATTCCACTTTATTTGGAAGTATACCGGTCACAGGCTGGGCTTTAGATGACATCGGTATAAAATGGGTAAAGATTTACCGGGCTCCTGTTTCAGGAGAAGGAAATGCGAATATTTATATCGGCGATGCTGTTTTTGTAAATGGAGCACGCCCGGATATCGAGCAAGCATATCCTGAGTATCCAGCAGTGGAAAAAGCAGGATGGGGATATATGCTATTAACTCACTTTTTACCGGGAAAAGGAAATGGAACATACACGCTTTATGCGATTGCATCAGATGAAGAAGGAAATGAGATAACGCTGGGTAGTAAAACGATTAATTGTGATAATGCCGGGTCAAGTATCCCGTTTGGAGCAATCGATTCTCCAGCTCAAGGAGAAACGGTTGGAGGTGATTTGTTTATCAATTACGGATGGGCGTTAACTCCGGTTCCCAATATGATTCCTTTCGATGGATCTACAATTACGGTGTGGATAGATGGAATGCCTGTCGGGCATCCAACCTATGATCAATACAGGGAAGATATCGCGGAATTTTTCCCGGGCTATGAAAATAGTAATGGAGCAGTAGGCTTCTATATTATAGATACGACTAAGTATGATAATGGAACTCATATGATTTCCTGGTCTGTTAAAGATAGTGGAGGTAATGAAGGGGGAATTGGGAGCCGTTATTTTACGATTCGTAATTCGGGTGAATACCGTAAAGCATCAGTGCCGGCTAAGTTAATTACGAATTCGACTACTTCCCACAGTACAAGTACACTGAAGTCACAGGTACTGGGGAAACGAGATTCGATTGGAATAATTAAAGGTTATGACCCATCTGCTCAGTGGACGGAAATAAACGGGGACGATAATAAATTCTATGTTGAAATAAAAGAATTGGAACGGTTTCAAATGCAGTTAGAACAGGGTGTAACGAATGTAACGCCTTTACCGGTTGGCGCTACATTGGATTCCGAGAATGGGGTTTTTTATTGGAATCCTGGTCCGGGGTTTGTCGGTGAATACCGGTTGAAGTTTACATCCGGGAAAGCTGCAAAAGGTAAGACTGTTACAGAAGTTGTGGTTTTCATTACACCTAAAAATTGATCCATTTATTAACTTCCATTAATAAAGGGGGTGCATACTCGGCAAAAAAGAACCGGGGCACCCCTGTTTTTTAATGCCTTTGGCGACAAGGAACCCTTTTGAAAAAGGGTTCCATTGTTTCTCGAAATTTAACCGAAATACAATTTTTTAAATTGGTTCTTTACAAGAGGATAAAAAAGGTGTATATTTTCCCTGTGCAGAGGGAAATATGAAAAAAGTAACCTTTAAGCAATTGATACTGGACTTTCAAGAGAAAGATTTAAGCGGGATCATCGAAAGGGATATAGATATTCCACTGGATATAAATAAAATTATTTCTCTAGTAGGTGTCCGCAGAAGTGGGAAAACA
>JAKAGC010000222.1 GCA_021817755.1 Acidobacteriota bacterium
TAAATTTATTGGGTATTTTTCTTTCAATATTTTTATCGAATTGAAATGATTATATTTTTCTCGATGATGTTCCCTTCGCTGTCTTGCATTAAAAATACAATATTGAAATCTCCGATAAACCCAGGACCTGGCTGCCAGTAAAAAATACCGTTTTTTATATCTAATGTAGAACCTACCGGAAGTGCCCTGAACTCGTCTCCTATTTTCATATAACCATCCACCAGAGTCAACGTGTCTTCAGAATGGATTCCTTCCATCGGCTTTATTTCTATCCGTTGCAAGGGTTGAATTGTTTTTTGCTCTATCATTGAATTTGTACCTCCCGCAGGCAAAACCCTTTTTGAAAAAAGGGTTCTGCACTCCCCAAAACTTTTGGTAATGCTTGACTCTAATTGTGAATCATTTTGAATGGTAAAAAAGCGACTGCCAATTCCATTTTCATTGCCTGCATTGTCAATTACTGACCAACTTATAGTATGAAGTCCATCTTCATAATTGTTGGTGTTAAAGTATAAATACCCACCTGCTCCATTACTATTGACATACCCGAGAAATAAAGTAGCGACATCAACCCGGTATTGATTATATACAACATGGCCGACTGGTTTTCCATCTATGAAAGCAATAATAGTGGAACCGTCTGTGGGTATGGCATTGGGATATGGAGTCAATACCCATCCGAAATTAACATAAGAGGAACCGGAAGCATTTCCCCCCTGTGTAGGGGTATCGATTGCGCCGAATGGCCGCTTTTCATGCGCATTATCACAGGTAATAATTTTCTCACCCAATGTGGTTTCGTTCCCCTCAATATCGTAAGCTTTGGCAACGAGTGTAAATATGCCGTTTCCATTATTGGGAAGGAAATTGGATAAAAGCATGTACCCCCATCCGGCTCTATAATTGTACGGATAATCAGGAAAAGCTATCTCGACATCAGGCCGGGCCCCTTCGACAAAAATTGCATCTCCGACATATACTAAACTATCACCACTTTCTCCCGGGATCGTTTTACGGAAAATCTTTACGGCTGTACTCTCTATATCATCCAGAACCCATCCTGTTACAGGAATACTACCATTGGCTGTACCTCCATCTTGAGGCGTGGAAAATTCACCGAAAGGTACGGTACCGGTGGTGTTAATATTAAGTGTAACTGTAATGAACCTTGGCGAATTATCTGCGGTTGAATCGCTAATTGCTACGGAACCGGTATATGTTCCGGTATTTAATCCATTGATATCTACACTCACTGAGATGGTCCGGTTTCCTGTCCCGGAATTAGGAGTAACATGAAGCCAGGATTGATTTGGAGTTGCTGTCCAATTCAAGGTGCCTCCTCCAGTATTGGAAATACGAACAGCTTGTGCCGAAGTGGTTCGCCCAGGCTGGCCTGCGATACCTCTAAAATTAAGAGTCTCCCTGCTTAAGAAAATAGTAGGTGCTGCAGTTATAATAGAAAACACTGAATCTGAATCATCACAGACCCCAGTACCGGAAACCTGAATCTTATAACTATTACTGTTATTGACTGAGTAAGGAATTTTCCAGGAGTACGAACCGGAAGAAGCAGATGCAGTACCGATATTCATGACTGCTTCCCCGTTTTTCATTAAGTAAATAGATACTTTCCCTGTAACACCGGAAGAGGTCCATTTTATGGCATGAGTGGAACCGGCATACCATGATTCGCCACCATTGGGAGAAGTAACGGTTAATGAGGGAGCAGGTGCTTCCGATTGTTTAAGAATGATGAATTTCCCAGTATCTCCTCCAACCAGGTAAACGTAGTTTCCGACAACTTTAACATCTGTTACGTAAATATTTGTGGAATAATTACCAGCAAAAACAGGAACATAAGGATTTGTAAAATCGTAAACATACAAACCGTTTTCTCCATCCGCTACATATACATAATGTTTTGATGCAAATAGATGACAGGGTGAACCGGGTACTGCAATACTCCCTGCCCAAAGAGCAGTTCCGGAAGCGCTTACATCCATAGACACAATTTTCCACGTTTGGGATTTATTACTATACATGGCGTTATAAATGACTGAATAAACAGGATCGGCACACATCCAGGAGAATTGGACATCTTCCCAATAGGTGGTTCTAATAGGGTCAGACGGAATGCTAAGATCGAAAATCTCGAAACCGGGCCCTTCATTTATATATAGGTAATCTTCTTTAATGGCGAGACCTTTCCCGCAGCATGCACGACTGGAAGTGATGTAAACGGGGTTTGATAAATCGGAAAAATCGAAAAGGGCGAATCCATCATCACTGTCGGAAACATATGCATAATGATCTATAATAGCGACATCCCAATCCTCATCGATGATATATTTCCCGATCTCGAATAATTGTACAGGACTATAAGGATTGGAAATATCGACAGCTCTGAAACCGCGTCCCGCAAGGAAGATATGATTGCCTACCAATTGGCTTCCAAGCCCGTCTATCGAGGTGTTACTACTAATGAAATATGAATTTGATGGATTTGAAATATTGAAAACATCCATAGAAGTCCCGATTGTGTAAGCATAATTGCCTGATACTTCTATTGCATTCGGAGCCCCTGAATGATCATATATTCCAATTATATATGGGGAAGATGAATTAGAAATATTTACGATTTGTAATCCTTCATCACTGCTCGGTAGATATGCATAATTACCGGATACCGTCAATCCATAATTATATTGCGATGGGGTACATGTACCTAGTAATACGGGACTAAGTGGATTTGCCAAAGAAAAAACTCTGAATACTCCTCCATTTTCTCTGACATATAAAGTGGAACCCACTATATTCATATTTGCCGGCGCTCTGGTTCCTACCCTATATCTTCCCGCATAAACCGGATTGGAAGGCGTTGATATATCTACTATATGAAGGTATTCTGTACTTTCTCCTATAATAACATAATTACCTGTTATAACGGCGCAATTAGGATAAAAACTATGCGGAGAAGAATAGCTATATGAACTCACTTTAGTTGGAGAAGCGAGATTTGATATATCGATGATTTCGATGTTAAACGTCCATGTGGTTACCATGTAATTCCCAGAGACATAAATAGAACCGCAAATATATCCGTTTCCGGTGTAAGTACTGAGGAGTTGTGGTGACCTTGGATTAGCTAAACTATAAATAGAAATCCCGCCACCAAAAGATGAAGCATAAAGATATTGTCCGAAAAGCCATAATTTAACTGGAATGGAAGTACCTATTTGCCCGATTCTATTCGGAGATGCCGGATTTGATATATCGATAACTTGTAATGGGTCGGATTCATTTGTAGTGTAGGCGTAATTTCCATATACTTCTACATTTCTGGTAAGTTTGGGTAATAAGCAATTTCCAACTTTGATCGAATTGGATGGATTGGATATATTGAGAATATCCAATCCAGCTCCTGAAGCAGCGCAATAGGCATAGTTTCCTTTTACTGCGACATCAAAATAACAGCCGGTTCCCCATTCGAAAATCTTATTAAATGTCAGTGTTCCCCCATAGTTGATTCCGGTGAATAATCCCACTATAATTATTAATACGATGCATATTTTACCTTTTGTCATGGTTTACCTCTCAAAAAAAAACAGTAATTTAAAAGTATTAGCACGAATGCTATATTTTGAAAAGCAAATTTCATACCAGTGAAATTCCTTTGTATATTTTTTATTTAATTGCAGGGTATAAGCACTTTTCTACTATTTAGATTCCTGACAGTTTTCTCCGGTATATAAACTTATAAAAATTGATTATAAACTTTGTTTATGTCTGCAAGAGTATCATTTTATCTTAATTTTAGGGATTACTCAGGATTTTATGCGGTATTCTTTTTAGAGAATAGAAAAGATAATATAAGTAATAAGTAGAGAAAGATGCTGATTAAGTATATCTTGCCAGGAAGGCATTAAGGCCTTCGCTGTGTGCTTTATCTCCACTTTCCAGGTTTTCCATCAATTGTTTTAAACCGGCATCCGTTACTTCCACGAATAATGTGTGATGTTTATTTTCCATATCTTTTTCCAATTCTGCAATTATCTGGATAATTCGTTGAGGAGTGAGTATATCGGCATTTTGCAGGAAGTAGGTGTTCACATCTTCTATTTTTTTTAGTGTTTCTGCTAAGATGGATTCTGCATCCGGCTTTTCAAGGAAGAAATCATGGGCTTCAAAAAAGAGATTTTTAAACATCTCCACTCGCTTTTCGTGGATTTTTTCTTCTTCGGATAAGGTTTTCAGGAACTGTGCGAGATCAGGATATTGGTGAGCGATCCGGGTGGAAAGAGTAGAATAAAGACGAGCAGCTTCGCTTTCTGCTTTCTTTAATTGGGAAAAAATCGAATATAAACCCATAATATAGTAACCTCCGATTTTTATATTTCGAGTCGTTATTCCATTATATCATGAAATAAATGATAGTGTATAGAATAAAATATTTATAATATATAATGGGGTTTAAATCCTATGAGAAGGTATTTTAAGAAATTATAAAAAAAAACCCCAATCCTTTAGGGCAAAAAACCCAGGAGGATTGGGGCTGTTATTTATTGGGTGGGTTTTACTTACTTTTGAGTTTTAATTACATTTACCAGGGTTTGATCGATTATACCCTGTTCCTCTGCCAATTGGATCAGGTAGTTTTCGAGTTCGGTAGCAAAATCATCCAGAATATATTGAGTGGCGTTTTTATTGTTCAATTCCACTTTGGAGTGACGAACGATGAAAGATTCGGTTTCAGTCATCATATCGGATGTGTTTTCCACCAGTATACCTTGATAACCGAGGACAGATGGAGAAATGGTTAATCCATTGCATTTTTCTGTATTCGGCATTTTAGAAAGGGTACCGGAAATGTGAGAAATAATGGTTTCGTCTTTAATGGTGAAAGTCGGATTCGTACGACCGGAGAAGATCATGATGGTGACGGTTAATCCTTTGGTGGGTTTTACAGTTTCCTGGGCATCCATCATCAAACCTGAACTAATCATTAAAATAACGGCTAAAATAGTAATAAAGTGTTTCATTTATAATTCCTCCTTTTTCCAGGTTACCGGATATTGGCATTACCTTCTCCCTGGTTGACATTGGAGCAAGTCAGGAAGTAGCCGCAGAAAATAGTATAGTTGCCACGATCTGCGGTTTCGGGGTTTGTAATGATGTTCCCGGAGTTATCGAGGTTGGTTGCAGCGGTTGAACCGGGTTTGTGTGTCCAGAGACCGTTGCTATCCTGTCTGTACCAGTGATAATCGGTACCGGGCCAGATAACCATAGCGATTTTGGTTTTTCCATCCGGAGGAATAGCGTCGGCAGTAGTGGTTTCGAGACCGTCAGCAATAGCACCATTGGTTACTTCGAGACAATCGATGCTGGAATACATATCGCCGCCTGCACGTCCGGGTTGGGCGAATGTGTCGGTACGTCTATTATTGGAATAGTTGTAGCAGTTGTTATTTTTCTGAATAATGCTGTTATCATTCCAATAGATGGGATAATAGGGAGGAGTGCTGCAAACAATGGATTCGAAATATTTAACTTCGTAAGCATCGCAACGTTTTCCTCTTGAATCGTAACCGGCAGTTTGACCATTAAACATCCAGGGCAGCCAACCGTCTTTTGAATCATAAACACGGTATTTAACAGTATTACCGGGGTTCGAATTCAGTAATCGAATCTCGATAGCTGCTATCTGTTTGTTCTGATCTGTGATCCCGCTGGTGTTTCCACCGGTTACCCAGGATTGCCATCCGCTTCCTGAGACATAAGTACGATATTCGACATCTAACGGAAGATAGGCGGAGTTCAGTAAAACCTGAATTGCTTCCAATTTGTATCCAATCGTTCCGGAGGTCTGACCGTCGAAAACCCATGCCTGCCAGCCTGCTACGTAGGCGCGGTACGTAACATCAAACGCTTCTAATGAATTCCCTACAAAAAAGAACACTACCAGGGAAATCACGATAAAAAGTTTTTTTAGTGACATATATCTTTCTCCTTTTAGGTATGAGTATACAACTTTTATCCTATGTCACTGGTGGTTGGTATAATATAAGGTATTAATTCGATCGTTTTATCTGATCGGTCCAAACGGACAAATATGGGGTGATATTGCCTGAAGGGAGATGAAAGTTTAACACTGTTAGGGGTTAATGTCAATAGAAAATACGAAAAATTTTGCCTTTTATAAGTAAGAAAAATAATAGTAATCCTGGGTAATAATTTTATCATCAGAGAATTTAACTTCCATAAAAAATTCACAGGTATAAAAACCATTTTTGTGAAGTTGTGTATGAATGAATTAGCTTTGGAGAGCGAGGGCAATCATAAACATACAAGCAATATAGTATTTATTTCTGGGGTTCAAAATATAAATTGTACAGTTTCTGAAGCTCACCACTTCGTATCATCTGCTTTATTTTTTCAAGAGGTAAGTTCAACCATTGATGCATTGGATCGTTTTTTAATAAATTATCTATATATGAATCGACTTCAGCGTTTTTATAGCTCCGTGCTTCTGGTAAAAAATCGAAATAAAAGTGTTTAGCGACCTCATAGAATCCATGCCACCATGTATAATCGGGCCCCATCATGGATGCACCATGCCTGGCTCTACGGCCTTCATGATGCCAGATTTCATAATAAGTCCA
>JAKAGC010000223.1 GCA_021817755.1 Acidobacteriota bacterium
CAAACGCTTGTGGAAAGCGACGGTTCTGATTGGTTTAGTAATTAACTAATAGAGTAGTTCTTAATATACTGCGTAGGCTGCGGCATATCCGACTTTCTGGACGCCGTATTTAATCCACATAAAACCTCTGGTGGTGGTGCCAGGAGCAGTTGTTCCCCAGCTTGTACCCCAGGAGTTCTTTAATAACCATGCGCCAGTGGAGCAAGGAGTTGTATCATTCCATCCGCAGAGGATGATAGCATGGTTTACATTACCTGTGGCGGTGCGGCTGAAGCAACCACTGGAATAAGCACTGAAATAAGAATCGGCATATACTGCTGCTGATACTGAACCATAATTGTAGATGGCGGTTTTAATAGCAGTGGTGGTAGGAATTGAAGAAGAAGTACCAACATAGCCCCAGCTTGAAATATAATCACCAGCGTTGGAGCAGGTGGTTTTGCAGGTCTGTTTTACGCCAACATAAGGATAGCAGCTTTCCAGTTTCGGATAGTAGGGAGGAATACACATATTAAAAGCGAACCAACCGCCGGAGCAGCTATAACCGGATGTGTTGCAATCCAGAACATACTGTTCGGACAGGTCATAAGTAACGCCGGAATTCTTCTTAATAATAGCTTCTGTTTCGGCTATTGTTGAGAAAGCCCAGCAGCTACCGCAGCTTCCCTGGTTTTTCGGGGTTGTGAAATAACCGGTAAAAGAGGTAGGTAATGCCATTACTTCACTGATCCCGGGGTTATTGTTTTCATAGAGAGAAGAATCGGCGGGCTTCATATCCTCTCTTAAAGTGCATAACTGTTCAAGAGGCACTAACATAGCAGGGTTCAATTCGACTTCGAATGTATCTCCGTCTTTTGCTATTTCTGCGCGCATCCTCTCGATTTTGGCCTTCATGCTGCGAATTGAATCATCAGCGGTAAACTTGATCTGACTGTCGTCAGCATCTCTGTTGATACCTTGCAAGTTAGGAAGCACAAAGATCATGGTCAGTACTGCTACTGAAAACAAAATTACAAAAAGTTTTTTGGAAGATCTCATGTAATTCTCCTTTTTTTTGAATTTTTTTATTTTTCACGGGTTATGAGTATTATTATCAGTCTGCATGTAAATTCATTAAGGGATTTTTCGTAACCAGTTAAAATTTACACTTTGATAATAACTCTCTAACCTGCAATTTGATTCTTAAGCCACATGATTGTTGAGATTATATTCTAATAAAAAAAAGAATAGTTGTAAATACACAAATGGTTGTATATGGAGGTTGTACAACTATTAAATTTTTGATATAAATATGAATAGAGATTGAAAAAATTTTAAAAAATTTTTTTTTATTGATTTTTTAATACTTTTGAGATACATTCGGTATTAGAATACGTAAGACTAAAGTTGTACATGAAAAAATTAATAACCTAAAAATGTTGAAATAGCGATGGTTTTAAAAAGAGTAATATTTTGAAATAAGAGCAGTAATTAACTGATTCAAGACAAAAACAGGTTGATTTTTTAATAAAAATCGACTATAGTAAAAGTATGAATACGTTAGAAGACAAATTGAAAAGATCACATAAAACAGCAGTATCTGTAGTTCAAGCCGCTCCTGTATTATTTGACAAGGATGCAACAATATGTAAAGCATTGGAACTTCTGAAAGAATGTAATCAAAATGGATCGGAATTGGTACTTTTCCCCGAAGCGTTCATTCCTGCATATCCAAGAGGATTATCTTTTGGAACAGTTATAGGTAGCAGGAGCGACAGTGGCCGAGAGACATGGCTTAAATATTGGGAGAACTCCATCGAAGTACCTGGAAATGAAACCAATCGGTTGGGATATGCAGCCAAAAAAAATAAAACCTTCATGGTCATCGGAGTGATTGAACGTGATGAACGAAGTAAAGGCACACTCTATTGCACAATGCTCTACTTTAATAAAGAAGGGGAATTAATTGGGAAGCACCGAAAATTAAAACCCACCGGAGCAGAGCGTATTATCTGGGGAGAAGGAGATAAATCGACACTCACAGTACTTGATACCGAATTAGGAAAATTAGGGGGATTGATCTGTTGGGAGAATTACATGCCCATGGCCAGAATGGAAATGTATAAAAAAGGAATCGAGCTTTATCTTGCTCCTACAGCTGATTCAAGGCCTACATGGCAATCCACATTGATTCATATTGCTTGTGAAGGCCGTTGTTTTGTCCTTGGATGCAATCAATTTGTTATAAAATCAATGTATCCAAAAGATTTACCAGGAATAGAAGATCTTGAGAACCAGCCTGAAATCATGTGCAGGGGAGGAAGTGTTATCATATCTCCATTTGGAGAAGCCATTGCAGGTCCACTCTGGGATAAAGAAGGTATACTACACGCTACATTGGATATGTCCCAAATAATCAAGGGAAAGATGGATTTTGATCCAATTGGGCATTATCATCGTCCTGATATTTTTGGAGAATGACTCCCACTGTAATGTCCCAAATGAGATTAAATCTTTTCCTGTTCTCCCCTATTCATTGTTATCCAGAACCTCACGAATAACCCTCGCAATATCCTTTTTAATAATCGGTTTCATAATAAATTCCCTGATACCAATTGATTTGTAATTTTCCCTGCTAATAGATTCACTAAAGCCTGTGCAGATAATGACAGGAAATCCAGGACGAATCTTTAAAATTTCACCAGCCAATTGAGTTCCCGTCATAAAAGGCATCGTTTGATCAGAGATAATTAGATCAAAACGGTCTGGGTTCATTCGGAAAGCTTCGAGGGCTTCTATACTACTCGTACGAATAGTTACAGTATATCCCAGCCGTTCCAGAAGATTTTTTCCCATTTCTGCAAGGCTCGGTTCATCATCGATATATAAAATATATTCCGTCCCCCCAGTAATTTTTTCGATTCGTTCGGATCGCGATGATTCAACAATTAAATCCGTAACAGGAAAATAAAGAGTAAAAGAAGTTCCTTTACCAGGATTCGATATAACAGTAATTTCACCCCCATGACTCTTTACGATTCCATGCACAACAGAGAGTCCAAGTCCAGTTCCTTCTCCCGGATTCTTCGTTGTAAAATACGGTTCGAATATTCGGTCGATAATCGTTGAATCGATGCCCGCTCCCGTATCGCTTATAGTTAATCTGAGGTATTGACCGCTTTTTAAATTTAATGAAGCAGCAATTCTCGGTTTCAATTCGATTTGTTCCATATGAATATCAAGTATTCCCCCAGCTCCACGCATCGCATGAGCAGCATTCGTACAAAGATTCATAATAACCTGGTTTACTTGTGTTGTATTGGCAATCACAGGCGCTGTTTTTTCCTGGATTTTCCACCGGATTTCAATAGTAGTCGGGAGAGTCGAACGAAGCATTTTTAATGTATCTCGAATTACCTGCCCCATATAAATCGGACGGCGTTCTTCTTCGCTTTTTCGGCTAAAGGCTAAAATCTGTTTTACAAGTTCACCTGCGCGATGAGCTGCCACAAGAACTTGTTTCAAGTTTTGGGATTGTAAAGAACCCTCACTAAGATCATCCAGGGTTAATTCCGTATACCCGATAATCACCCCTAGTATATTATTAAAATCATGAGCAATTCCCCCTGCAAGTGTTCCGATCGCTTCCATTTTTTGTGCTTGTCGTAATTGTTCTTCCAGTTTTTTTCGTTCTGTAATTTCGTGTGAAACGCCGATTACACTTTCAACCGTTCCATCACTAGCCAGTTCTGGTTTAAGGCGCAAATTAACATAGATAGGTTCTATAGGAGATGGGTATTCATATTCAAGTTCCAGTTGTTCTCCCAACATAAAGGTACGATTTATTGCGTCTTCCAATCGTTGGCTCAATTCTTTAGGATAACCGATTTCTCGGTGGGTTTTACCAATGTATTTTTCAGCAGTTCTTCCCGATAATGCTTGAATATTAGGACTAATATAGGTATGGCGGAGATCTTTATCAAAACGCATAATCACATCCGGTGAATTTTCAGTAATAGTTCGGTACTTTTCTTCGCTTTCGCGTAGTTCACGCGTCCGTTCCTGCTCTTTTTCCCGTAGGTCATCTTTTTCGGCCTGCAATTTCCCCTGCGAATCTCTAATTCGGAGCATTGCATTAATTTGAGCAGCTAACTCTTCTTCGTTGATTGGTTTCGATACAAATGCATCTGCCCCCGCTTCAAAGCCTTTCACACGACTTTGAGAATCAGTTTCGATAGCAGTAACCATTATTATCGGGATATTTTTTGTTGATTCATCCGATTTTAATATCCCGCAAACTTCATATCCATTCATTAATGGCATCTGAACATCAAGTAAAATAGTATCAGGATGTTGTTTTGAAACATTTTCGAGGGCTTCGACTCCGGATTGGGCAGTAGAGACATCGCAACCCGGTATCAAATGTAGCACCAAAGCCTCAATTGCGATCAAATTTGCACGCTTATCATCCACAACCAGTATCCTGGGCATTATTTTTTACCTCCCATCACAGTGTATCTAAACCAATTCAGAATGTAAAACCTCTACGCCCCTAATTTTAATTTAAATAAAAAAAAATTGCAATAGTCAAATATAAATCACAAAATATTTTAATACCTATCCTAACGTTGGGATAATAGGGAGATTAGGTCACTAAATGAGGGATATCTCGCGATCAGTTCCGCTGGATCACCATTACGGTAATCAAGGTAATCGAACCCCGGACTCATGGTTGTACCAAGAAGCGCATATTCTCCTCCCCGGACAAGTCGTGCCCCCTGCCAGGTTTTCCCTGGAACAATAACTTGGGGAACCATTCCCTGGTTGATCTTATTTCCCATAATCACTGTATCCCCTTTTCCATCTTCGAAAAGTCTCAACATCTCCACCGGATCACCCCCATAGAAATGAAAAATCTCTTCTCCCGGAACCATATGCATACGCGAAATCGTATCTGGTGTAAGCAGGTAATAAATAGCAGTAGAGAGGTTTCTTATTCGTCCATCCTGCAATGTAATCGTTTCTGTTGAACGATAAGTTTCATTGAAATACCCACCTTCGATTTCCAGAGGGGTCAAATTTAACTTTTTTATTAAATCATAAGTGTTCATATTTTACTCCATTTTGGGGGCATATAAGATCAATTATAATTAAAAATATCAAGAATTTTATCAGCCAACATTAAATCCATAGGATAGGTAATTTTAATATTAAGAGGGCTTCCATCTACAACATAAACAGGAGCCAATTTCATACGTGAGACTAGCAGGCAATCATCCGAAGAGTTAAATATATTCTCCTGGATTGCTTTTTGATGTGCTTCCCGGATAAGCTGCAATTTAAAACCCTGTGGAGTCTGCACACGGCGAAGAGTTTTTCGATCAGGAACATCCCCGATATAGTTCTTTTCATCCAAAACCAAAATAGTATCGGTTGTTTCTACAGCCACAGTTACAGCACTATGATCCTTTAAAGCCACCAATACCTCATCGATAATCTTTTTCGATAAAAAAGGTCTCGCCCCATCATGAATCAGTATATTTTCATATTCATTTGGATCAGCAGCAATAACACCCATGCGGGATGAATCCTGACGTGCTTCTCCCCCTTCCATTATACCCACTAATTTTGTAAATCCCTTTCCTTCCAGAATTTGTTTTGTTTGTTTTATATAATTGCCATGCGTAACAAGAATTATATCATCGATATCCCCGTGAAGTTCAAATTTTTCCAATGTATGAAGGAGGATAGGTTTCTCTCTCAATAAAAGAAATTGTTTCGGGAGCGATTCGCCTGTACGCGAACCAGTGCCCCCTGCCAGTACGATTGCAAGATTCTTTTTCATGTAATACATTATATCATATTATTATTCCTCAGCAATTTCAATTTTTTAATTTCCCGTAGTAAGAATGAAAATTATCCGGTTTCGATTCCAATTTTTGACAATTTATACCCCGTTTGATATCATGTATTCGATGAAAAAAATTATAGTTACAACAGTAATAATAATGTTTGTTTTGTCGGGAATTTCCAAGGCAGAAGACAAGAAAGAAAAGAATTTTTTTCGTGTTCTGGAAAATGGGTTACCTGTTGTTGCTCAGCAGCGTTCCCATATCCCTTTAATCAACATTGTAGTAGCCATTAACCTCGGTTCCAAGAATGAAGATGATAGAACCAGTGGGATGGTTCATTTACTAGAGCACATGTTATTTGTTGCCCATACTGAATTTCACACCAGCGATGAAATAAACGAAGAATTGCGAAAGCACGGCGCGCGATTTAATGCCCACACAGGAAACGATTTAATGAACCTGGAGCTAACCGTACCTTCTAAATTTCTGGAATTCGGACTACGTTTCATCGAAGAAAAACTGTTCCATTTACGTATCACACAACAACAATTGGAAAAAGAGAAAAAAATTATTTTCGAGGAAATTTCACAATACAATGATAATCCGAATACTTATGGGACTTTCCTCGCCCTTCGAAGTTTATTTCCTGGACATCCATATGAACGGTCCATATCAGGAAATGAAGAAATCATTAAAAATTCCACCGTCGATGAAATTAATAATTTTTATAAGAGATTCATAGTTTCATCAAACTGTACCCTTGCAGTAGTCGGAGATATCGATATACAGAAGTTTGAAAAAGTCTTACCCCTTGCTTTTGAAAAAA
>JAKAGC010000224.1 GCA_021817755.1 Acidobacteriota bacterium
CGGGTTGGCTACTATTCACGCTCAAAATATCATTCACCGCGATATAAACCCTTCCAATATTCTTGTCTCTCCTAATTTTAAAGACATAAAAATTATCGATTTCGATATCGCATCTATGTTTGATATTAAAATTTCCAACCCAGGAAACCCCGAATTACTCCAGGGTACCCTCCCATACATCTCCCCGGAACAAACAGGCCGTATGAACCGGAAAGTAGATCACAGAAGCGACCTATATTCACTCGGAGTAACTTTTTATAAAATGCTGACAGGCCATCTTCCTTTCCGTCGCAGCAACCCCATTGAAATAATCTACGATCATCTTGCTCGCGATCCGGATCCCCCTTACATTTTAAATGATCAAATTCCTATTATACTTGCAGAAATCATCCTGAAACTCATGGCAAAAAATCCCGAAGAGCGTTACCAATCAGCCGAAGGATTAAAATACGATCTGGAAAAAGTTCGCTCTCTTAAAATGCAACGCTTCTTACTCGGGGAGAAAGATTTCTCAGGAAAGCTACAAATCCCCGAAAAACTATATGGACGTGACAATGAGATATCACTGGTCCTCGATGCTTACCAACGCATCAGCCATGGTGCCAAGGAAGTGATCCTCGCAACAGGCTACTCCGGCGCAGGTAAAACCGTATTATTTAATGAGATACATAAACCCATTACTCACGATCGTGGTTTCTTTATTACTGGAAAATTCGATCAATTACAAAGAACCATACCTTATTTTGCCTTCATTCAGGCACTCGATCAGTTCTGCCACCATCTACTTTCTGAAAAAAAAGAAATTTTATCACGCTGGAAGAAAAAAATTCTGGAAGCAGTCGGAAAATTAGGAAAAGTTCTCACAGATACCATACCTCAATTGGAATCTATCATTGGCGTTCAACCCCAGATTCCCGAAGTTGACGGCGAAGAAGCACGAAAACGATTCAATCATGTATTTTGCTGTTTTTTACAAGCTGTAGCTACTCAAGAACACCCCCTTGTCATTTTTATCGATGACTTACAATGGGCCGATCTCGCTTCTTTAAATCTCCTTCAAGCTATCCTTGAAGATACTGGAAGCAGTTATCTTCTCTTAATAGCCGCTTACAGGGATAATGAAATATCTTCAATTCATCCACTAAATAATACGATTGAAGAAATCCAAAAGTTGAACATCAGGATCCAAATCATCACCGTAAAAAACCTCACCCCTGAACAATTGAGAGAGTGGTTGGGCGATACGTTAATGATACCTGGTAATACTCAACGTACCGATTTCGAAGAGCTGACCAATCTCATCTATGAAAAAACTCGAGGAAATGCCTTTTTTACTATTCAATTCCTGGAAAACCTTTACCGGGAACATTTGCTTTATTTTGATTTCGAACTCTCCAAATGGAATTGGAATCTCGATAAAATAAATGAACAAAACATCACCGATAATGTCGTGGATCTGCTTATTCGAAAAATTCAAACTCTTCCACACAATGTACAGGAAGTCATGAAGCTGGCCGCATGTATTGGTAATAATTTCGACATACATACCCTATCCATTATTTCAAGCATCAAGCAAGAAGAAAATGAAAAAACTCTTGAAATAGCTTTAAAAGAACATCTGGTCTCTCCGTTGGATAACGGCCATTACAAATTTATCCATGACCGTGTACATCAAGCCGCTTATTCTTTAATATCATTAAATGAAAAAAATCCTCTTCACCTCAAAATCGGTAGACTTCTCCTCGAAAAAATGGATTCTGCTTCTCTTCATATCGCCTTTAAAGACCGTGAACGACAAATTTTTAACATCGTTAATCATTTGAATACAGGTATTGCTCTTATCGAAACCGAAACCGAAAAACTCCGTTTAGTCCGGTTAAATCTCGAAGCCGGACAATATGCACGACGTTCAGGTGCATATAAACTCGGGGCTGATTATATCCAAACAGCAGTACTTCTCCTTCCCTCGGATAAATGGCAACAACATTATGATCTAACACATGCAGTTTTTTCAGAAGCTGTTCAAGCTTCCTATTTGTGCGGTGATTTCGAAGAAATGGAAAGCTTCATTCAAGATATTCTCGTTCATGTGCACCATATAATGGATAGCTCCGTAGCTTATGAATACCGTCTCAAAGGATTGATGGCACAAAACAAACCTCATCAAGCAGTCGACACTATTCTCTCAATTTTCAATAGGCTCGGTGTCGATATTCCAAGAAAACCCTGGAAATTCCAAACTGACCGCATCTTACGGCAGGCTCACGCCATTATGAAACGAAAAGGGTATGACTCCATTAAAGATTTACCGAAAATGGGAGATCCCCAAAAGCAATTGGTTCTTAAATTATATTATATGGGAGGAAGCGCATTCGCATATGCTGCGCAGGATTTATCCTTATATGTAATCGGCGCATTAACCCGTTTCATTCTAAAAGAAGGAATAACTCCCGAAACTCCTTATATCCTTGCAGTTTATGGAGGGAAACGTGTCTTTTTCGGTGATGTTAGCGGTGCTTACAGGTTAGCCGAAATCACTCTCAATCTTCTTGAAAGAGGTATCGGTACCGAATCTGTTAAAGTTCGTGCTGTTGCCATCATGTGCCTTTATATACTCGGCAATAAACAGCACTATAAAAAGGTATGCGCTCTCCTTATGGATACATATCAATATGCCGTCAATATAGGAGATTTTGAATTCGGTGGTTATCTTCTTGCCAACTATGCACTCTTTCTCAGTCGCACCGATACCGAAATAGAAATTCTCCATCAGAAAGCTATCGGTATCCGTGATACTGCTATTCAATTAAAACAATCCATGGTTGTTAACCCTATCACTGTTGATATTGAGTTTAGTTCTAATCTTCTCAGTAAAACCCCAAACCCGTCTTTTCTGGATATTGATATCGAAGAACTATTTAAAAATGCGCCAAAAGATGCGCGTAAAGCATTTATTTGCCAGGCCAATATTAAACGGATTATCCTTGCTTTTCTTTTCGAAGACCACACCAATACCATCCAGTATATACAGGCCGCAGAAGAATCCTGGAAACAGGTAAAATCCCCACTCACTTTCATGAAAAGTGATATCTATTTTTATATATCTCTCGCATATACCCAATTATGTACCGATAAAACCCCTAAACGTGAAGTCAATAAATATCTCAAAAAAGTTAAATACAATCTTCGTGAAATGAAAAAGTGGGCTCATTTCGGACCTGCAAATTTTCTTCACAAGTATTATTTAATGCAAGCTGAATTGTATAGAATCACAGGGAAGTTTTCCCTCGCAGCAGAATATTATGAAAAAGCTATCGAAAAGTCTTATGAAAACGAGTATATGAATGAGGCAGCTATCGCAAATGAACTCGCTGGGAAATACTTTATTAAATACAATCCAAGACTCGCCGGATTATACCTCATAGAGGCTCGCAATTGCTATCGTAAATGGGGTGCTGTTGCAAAAATAAAACACCTCGAAGAAAAATACCCCATTTATATGAAAACTCAGACTTCCGAGCTTATCTCCGATCTTTCCTCAGGTAGTGTCAAATTCAGCGATTCCTCACAGGGAACATTAGATGTGAAAAGTATTCTTAAAGCATCCCACACCCTTTCAGGTGAAGTTCAGTTAAAATCCTTACTGGGAAAGATGATGCATATTCTTATCGAGAATGCGGGAGCCCAGAAAAGCTTTTTAATAGAACCTTCTGGCCAGGAGTTATTAATTCAAGCCGAAAGATGTACCGATGGCGTAACCGGCATTCTACAGGCTATTCCTGTTGAAGAGTCCCGGAAAGTCCCTCTTTCACTTGTATATTATGTCGCACATAGTCACCGGCAGCTCGTATTCGATAATATTTCCAAAGAGCCACAATATGCTAATGATCCCTATATCCGGGAATATCGTCCCCGTTCCGTTGTATGCTTCCCAATTCTACGTAAAGGCGAATTATCTGCCATTATTTATCTTGAAAATAACCTTGTTGAAGGAGCCTTCACTCCCGCTCGTTTAGAAGTACTAAATATGCTCTCCGCTCAAATCGTTATCTCTATGGAAAATACCCGTTTGTATGAAAATCTCGAAGAAAAAGTAAGACAAAGAACCGCTGCATTACAAGAAGCCCACAAACAATTGGAACTAAACCATAATGCACTTGAAGAAAGTCATACCCAGATTAATGACAGTGTCAATTATGCCAGCCGTATCCAGAACGCCGTTCTTCCCAGACCCGAATTCCTTTCCAATATATTTTCAACTTATTTTGTTATTTATCTTCCCAGGGCTGCCGTAAGCGGCGATTTTTACTGGGTAAGGCATTTAAATGAGAAAATAATTGTCGCAGCAGCAGATTGTACAGGACACGGTGTACCCGGTGCTCTCGTTAGCATGCTCGGAATAGCATTTCTCAATGAAATCGTTCCACTATTGGCAGTGCAATCCCTTATCGATGCCGGAAGTATCCTCAATGAACTTAGAAACAAAGTAAAAATTACTTTACAGCAGCGAGGGATGCACAGCGAACAAAAAGAAGGTATGGATATAGCTCTGTGTATTATTGATCCCCAAAAGCAACTCCTCCAGTTTTCCGGTGCTTACAATCCCGTTTATATCATTCATGATAACCAATTACTCGATATAAAAGGTGACCGTATGCCAATCGGAGTATATCGGAAGGAACGCCCCTTCACCAATCATGAATTCAAATTCCAAACTGGAGATTCTTTTTATCTATTTTCCGATGGTTTCGTTCATCAAGATGGCGAAGGAGATAAAGGTGCATTTTCAAAACGCAGATTCAAGAGCCTCCTATTAGAAATTAGTCAAGAGCCCATGGAAATACAAAAGGAACTATTATTAAAACACTTTCATCAATGGAAAGGAAATCGTCCCCAATTAGATGATGTAATGGTTCTCGGTATTCGTCTTTAAGCTTTCTCTTATTGTAACAATACTCAATGATTCAATCTATTCACTATTTCATCCTCTTTACATTCCTATTTGTTTCATGTAAAATTTTATTATGAATACCCATAAGCAAATCAACAAACCCCAGGACCCAATCGGTATTGATAATATGCTCAAATTTGTTGACAGTATTATCCATGATAGAACTGCTATATATATATCTACACCTATTACTACAGGCCCCCGTTTTTTAGAATGGTTCAAAGAAAAAGGAATCTCTTTACACCCTGAAAGTCAGGAATATAAAAACAACCTGTTCCAATATGTCATACAACCCAATACCGAAGAAGTCAAAAAAAAAATTGCATCTATTCGTCAGCAATTTAATAATTTTATCCTCGATCCCACTCGATTCAATTACCCCCATTGGACACAGGATGATTTTCGTTATTTCTGGGGTAGCATTCTTGAACGGCATGTTAAAACTGCCATTTTCCTTGATGGATGGCAATATAGCAGAGGATGTTCTTATGAATTACTGGTATGCTTACGCTCCCGGATCCAAACCTTAAACGAAGCACTCAATAACCTCGAACGTGAAACCGCTATCCAAATGATCGAAGATGCAATACATGAATATAATCAAGCAGGAATATCAACCCATTATCTAGAACAAATTATATCCCAATTAAAAAACGACGAAAAATTAGAATCAGATAATAACACCCAGATAAAAGTAGAGCATGAATATAATGATCTATCTGACTCTAAAGGGCATTTTAAAGACGCCATACTCGACCGGCTTTCTTTAACCGGAAATATAGCACAGTTTATAAGCTTTGATGCAGATACACATCTTCCCCAACGTTTTGCCCATATCCATGGTTTTCCTCCCAACCATCCCTTTACCTCCCCCCAATCTGCAATCACTAATTTAATTGCCAATTCCCCTGAAGGTACAGTCAATATCCGAAGTTTCCAACCTGGTAATCCCAAAGGAGAACCACTCCTATATGGTTTAAAAAATGTAAAAGATATTATCGATCTTCTGAAACAAAAAGCAGCCGAAAATAAAATTACCATCGTTAATGAAACCATCGATATTCATGATGGAGGTGTATCAGGTGTTTTGATCGGAGATATAATCGAATTCTCCCCTGGTGATACTCCCAAATGTGTAGATAAACCCGGTGTATGCAGTTTACCTCGTCATATAGGAATTCACATTTTGGAAACCGTATACCAATTTCATCCTACCCTTAACTTTCCTCCCTCATGGCGGGTCGAGTTCAGTATCCATCCAATAAAACGCGGAATCCGTCAATCCAATACCATTCTATGGGAACTTGAAGAAGTAAATACTTCAGACAATTTACCTGTGATTAATTGGCCAAATAATTTTAGCCGAAAGCTCGGTGACAAAGCTTTCGGTTTATTAATAGCAGATGCCTTAGGATTACCCGTTCCCTTTACTACTCTTATTACACGTAACAATATCCCCCCGTTTTCATTTGGTAGAAAAACAGGTTCTCCCGATATATGGATGAGAACCTGCCCAGAAACACCCGTCCCAGGTAAATATCCCACTTTTTATGGCTGGCGAGATCCTTTCCAACTAATGAACGAAGAGGATCAAAATAGGAAACAAAACAACCTACTTGCTCCAATTGTTTCAATACTCGCTCAACAGGCAGTTAATCCTCAATACTCAGGTTCTTTATTAACACCCCATTTAAAGGAAAA
>JAKAGC010000225.1 GCA_021817755.1 Acidobacteriota bacterium
TTATGTTTTCAAGGAAAAAAATGAGATTCCTGAACATTCCGGGATAATAAAATTGGAACACCGGATCATGTTTTAATCCCGGAGAAGGTTTAAGAGAATTCTTTGTACCTAGTATCCACTTTTCCGCTTCGCTTAAATTACCTACATTTAAGTAAGCAGGAACTACCCATCCGAGAATATCCAAATCTTTCAAATAATCCAGCTTGTTGCTTTTCTGTTTTAAATAACTATTGAATATGGAAATAACCTTTTCATTTTCCCCGCATTGGATATACCAGTCAAAGAAAGTCATCAACCCACTTTTCCCCTTCAATGCGTATTTAAATTTATCCGGATAGTATGAATTGAAGATATCCTGGAAGAGTTTCCGGTATTTTTCAATATATGGTCCGCTTTCACGTCTTGGAACATTCTCAAGAATAGTAACCGCTAATTTTTCATATGTCCGATGAGCAATTTCATCTTTAAAATCCGGTTTCATTGCAATGATTTTTTCAAGCAGTGGTAATTTCTCTCGTTTGTCAGACATTCCCATGCGTTCTACTAATTTAACCATTAATTCCCGGTCATTGGGATTTTTTTCCAGTTTCTTCGAAAATTCGTAATAGTTATTACCTGATTTGACTTCTTTAATCCATCCGAGAAATCCGGAAACATCCCGTTTAAAAGTACCATTATCCAGCATAATTCCATCTTTGGAAAAGAGTTTAAAGGTTGGGAAAATTTTAACATTAAATTTACTACAATAGGCGTCTCCTTCCTTTGAAGCTTGTTCGATATAAAAAAGTACCACCGCATCTGCAACCTGCTTAAATTCTTTTGAAGGATATACACTTTGTTTCAATTCGACACAAGGATCACACCATTCGGCGGAGAAAACAGCAAGAATCGGCTTATTTGTTCTTTGAGCTTCTTTGAGGATTTCTTCCCAGGTGTTTTTTTCAGTCAACCATACATAATTTCCGATTTTTTCAGTTTTTTCCCGGGCCCATAAACCCATGGTTATAAATAAAACAAGTAGCAGTGTGAGCCATCTCCTTCGATTCATGATTCCTCCTGGATTACTTAGTCGATTTTAACATTGTTAAGCGGTAGGTTACTACATCGCTGGTTTTTTCTTCATAACAAATCGGAGGTCCAGGTAATATTTTTGCAAACCAAAAACGTTTTTCCGATTTAACTGCATTGGTTTCCGATGAAATAGTATAAAGCCAGCAATCGAAAGTTCCCAAAGGTGTGGTGAATTCTTGTGTTTCAATCCGGGTTCGATCTTCTGGAAAAGATGCATGAGCCTGGAGTTCTGTCCATTTGGAAACGATAAATTGTTTCTGTCCGACAATGTTACCGGCAGCATCGGTAATAGTACTTTCCACCACTGTACCATCCTGGCTTTCCGTTCCGAATTTCATAGTCTGGAAGAAAAGCGGTTTACCTGATGTTTCTACTTGAAAAACAATAACTCGCCCCTGCGGACAATTGAGTTTTATTTCATTTGCACTATATGGAGTAGGGGCGAACCCTTTTTCCATTCTATTGGAATCGGGAGGGCGTTGGTTGTTTTCTGTTGAAAAGAGGAACGTTCCTCCAAAAACAAATGTTATAGTGATAATAAAAACCAGCAATATTACAAAACTTTTCTTCTTTTCTATTTTCATATGCACCTTCTTTTTAATTGAATAAAATATTGTATACAAAAGAAGAGTCTATTACAATAGAGAATTGAAGGATATAGTGGTTTTTTAGTAATTCGTTTACAGATCTTCTGTTTCCACTTTTAATTCTTTCCTATAATGGTCAAGAAGAGTGGCTTTGGAGATTAAACCAAAAAATTTATTACCTTCGACTACAGGTAAACTCCAGGCACCCGTAGTATCGAAAATTTTCAAAATATCTGTCATATTGGCTGTAAGAGATACGATTGGCAAATCAGTATGCATCACTTCTTCAACAATTATCGAATTGAGAAGTGCCGGATTAAACAGGTATGATTTAATATCGTTTAAATAAACCAGACCCAAAAAGTTTTCGGTTTCCGGGTCTTCTACCGGGAAGTAATTCCTTCGGGAACGTTCGATAATTGGGACCAAATCTTTAAGAAGCATATTGGGATAAATTGTTATCAAGTCCGTTTCCAGTAATTCAGCCGGCTGTATTTCGGCAAGGATTCGTTTATCCGTACGAGGGCGCAATAAAAATCCTTTTTGCACCAGTTCATGATGGTAAATGGAATGTCTTTCTACCAGTTTTACGATAGTATAAGTCAGAAAGGAAACAAGAAGTAGAGGTAAAATCGAATCGTATCCTCCGGTAATTTCAATGATTAGAAAAATTCCGCTAAGAGGAGCATATAGTGCCCCGCTGAGCATTCCCGCCATACCTACGAGAGCGAATAGAGGGGCACCGGTGAAATTGGCATGTGGAAAAATAAATGTAACGAGTTGAAAATAAAAATAACCACTTACACTTCCTATAAATAACGATGGCGCAAATACACCTCCGGCACCTCCGGCTCCAAGTGTTACCGATGTTGCAAATATTTTCATTAAGATTAAAATGATTACCATGCCGATGGGAACGATAAAATTACCTCCCAGTAATCGTCGTACAACTTCGTATCCCTCTCCCTTCACATAAGGAAGAAAAACCGTAACGGTACCTACTAGTAACCCTCCGACTGCTGCTTTTCCAATAGCGTTTTTAAAATACTTTTCTAATACGCCTGCACTCAATTTTAGCATTCTTATAAACACAAGAGAAATAATGGCAATTACAAGCGCCAGTCCTGCAGCAGCAAAAATATCATCTAAAGTTACATTGAATTCCCGGTGTTTGAAAGGAATTTGGTTTCCTTTAAGCATCCGGCTGACGATAGTACCGGTTACTGAGGCAATAGCAACAGGGAGCATATTTTGTGGAGCCCAGTCACCCAGGATGACTTCAAGAGTGAAAATAATTCCTGTAATCGGAGCATTAAATATCGCAGCAATTGCGGCTGCTGCTCCGGAACCGGTAACAGCTACGCGAATACGTTCATTTGTTTTAAAATACCCGGCTATATTGGAGCCGATGGCTGCTCCACTGATAACAACAGGAGCTTCCGGACCTGCGGAACCACCGCTGGAAATAGTAATCATACTTCCGATCAGTTTTGAAAAAGAAGAACGGAATTTGATTGCACCTCCTTTCATACTGATACTGTAAATGACTTCCGGAACTCCATGTCCTCCGAAATCTTTGATAATGTATTTTAAAATAAAAACAGTTAAAGTGATACCTGCAAGAGGGAAAAGAACCACATAAAAATTTCCCTCGAACCGGCTTAAGAAGCGGGAAAATTTTTCAAGACCAAAATTCAAACCTACTGCAGCCAAGCCGCTGCAAATTCCGACCAGTATACCGATTATTACAGATTGAAAACGGGAGTCCCGGTTAATAAATATCGTTCTTAACCTGGCATTTATACTTTTCATTGTAAACTATCATTTCTTTGGCTATCGAATAAAGTTTCGATACGTTGAATTTCAATAAGAATTTTTTCTTTTGGGGCGTGTTCCTTTAGTAAAGATAAAAAAGACTCTTCTCTAAGGCAGAGGCTTAACCTGGAAAGGAGTTTTAGGTGAACTTCGGTACAAGGGCTGAACATCATAAACAGGACAAATACTTCTTTTCCATCAACTGCGCTAAAATCTATTGATCTTTCCAGGAAAATAACAAAAATAACCGGCTTTTCAAGTTTAAGATTCAATGTGCATCTGGGGTGGGGGATTGCTATGCCTTTTCCGATTCCTGTCGATGCAATTTCTTCCCTGCTTATTAATTCATGAAGAACTTTTTCTTTATTTGTTCCTTCCGGTAAGGTAATTTTCTCTAAAGCATTTTTTAATATTGAATAGATATCGCAACCAGAAAGGTTATAAATGAAATCACCTCGTTCGATCGCTTTTCTTAAACTAATTGTCTCGTCTTTTGCTGAATCGTTATCCAAAGCTTCTTTCTTCATAGGTACAAAATCATGAGAACCTGCCCAATCGTTTATTTCTTCCCAATTGAATACATACCCATCTTTTTTTAGTTTGCAAGGAATTTTTCCTTGATGTGCCCAGCGAATCACTGTAACCATCGGTATACCCAATGCCTGGGCTACTTCTTTAGCCGAAATGTATTTTGTTTTTTCCACAACTTTTCCTTATCCGGTATTTTACATTTTTAAAAATAACAATATCCAGCAATTAGATTTGATGCGTTTTTACATGATGTCCAATTATAGCATATTCATCTGATGAATTTCAAGATTTAACCATCACCCATTTGTTGACAATCCCGGTTCGTATGCGATATACTTACTTAAAAAAATAAATTTTAACAGAAGAACAAAAATGAGCAGGGAAAAACAACGAATTCTTATAGTCGGTATGAGTTACTTCGGACAGGAACTTTTGCGAAACCTGTATGGAAACTGGGATGTAGTTATACTGGATAGTGATGTAGAACGTACAGCTTTGGTAAAAAGTGAATTCTCTGAGGTAGAAATTCATAATGGAGCGGCAGATAGCGTTTTGACCTGGAAAAAAATTGATTTTACAGGTTTAAAATACGTTCTTTCTACACTTAAAGAAACCGAAATAAATGTGGAAATGTGTCGTATTCTTCGTGAAGTTATTGGACAGAAAATTCCGATAATTGTTCTTGTTTTCCGAAAAGTGAATGAAAAACTTTTTGAACCTTATAAAGTCACCCTACTGAATCCATTGAATCCTGCAATTCAGGCTGTAGCCAAAAAAATGGATAAAAACCTGATATATGCGGTTAATATCGGTCTTGAAAAAGGAGAGCTTCTTGAAGTTGCCATACGTGCTAAATCTCACCTTGTAGATCGTGAACTTAAATATCTCAAACCCACAATGTGGCATATTTCGGCAGTTTATCGCGATGGAATGCTCATATTACCGGACGGATCATCTTCGTTGAGAGTCGGAGACAGGGCTGTTCTTGTCGGTGATCCAAAGATTCTTGAAAATGTCGCTAATATTTTACTGAAAGGTGATCCCCAGTTTCCATTACAATATGGGGCTGAAATCGTCGTTCCGCTTAATGTCGAATGTAAACGGAATACCGAAGAGGCAGTTTACATTCTGAACGCTTTCAAAGCCGAATTACTCCGTTTTCTTCCATTTAAAAAGAAAATATACTCTGAACTCACTGAAAAAATAAAAAATGAAGACCCCCGGTTTATAATCGGTCAAACTGTCGAAATGTTCAAGGAGATATTCGGATTATCGATGGATACAGGTGTACTCGTTGTACCTTCAGATACCGGGTGGTTGAAAATGCTTCGAATAAGGGAAAGTTTCAAAAAATGCTTAGAACCATTCTTGCTCTCCCGCTTAACTTATCCATATGAAGGAATAGTGATCTCTTTGAATGGTCCGGGACCTGGTAAAGCCATCGAGTGCGGACTTGAGATCGCTAAATTACTCAATGTATCTTTTCGTCTCGTTTATGTCACACTTCCAAAAGAAATGCGTGGGAATGAAGATGCATCAGATCTTCGACTCAGACGGCAGATTGTTTCGGATTTCGAAGGAATTTATAAACGACCTTTTGATTTTACTATAATAGAAGGCAATCCCGTGATCGAAACATTGAAATTTCTATCTCCGGTTCGAAATAATCTCTTTCTGATGACCTCAAATCCAAAAGCCTCTCTATCTATTTTAAAACCCAATGTTTCCTATTTGATAGCAAAGAAAAATCATCTATCTACGCTTATCATCCCTGAGTCGGAAAATAATGAATAAACTGGACGCTCTTCTTTTATTAAGTATTTGTATCGGGGCGTTTATAATGCCTTTCATTTGCAAGCGTTTATCCATTCCCTCTGCTGTTGGTGAGATATTCTTCGGACTCGGTGTCGGTCTTTTTTTTAAAAAAGAATTCCATGAAGCCAGTATAATAAAATATCTAGGAGAATTAGGTTTCATGCTGCTAATGTATCTCGCCGGTCTCGAAATTGATTTTGAAAAAATAAAACTAACTCCATTAAAAGAATTAATCCTATATACTGTATCCATATTATTAACGGTAGTATGCTCAATCGGAGCGATGTATATTTATCATTTTCCTCCTTTATATGCATTAATATTCATGACCACTGCCGTCGGATTACTATTCCCTGTATTGAAAGAGACTGGTTTCCTTGAGAAAGGTACGGGACAAATACTTTTGATTATCGGTAGTATTGGTGAGGTTATCAGCTTATTCGGATTTACAATTTTTATACTTTATTATAAAACCGGTTTTTCCTGGGATTCTTTACGGCATTTAGGTGAGATGGGAGCTTTTATCATTATAGCTTATATAATATTTAAGTTATTCCGGCTCGTAATCTGGTGGTTTCCCGGGCTTGTGCGTCCCTTTTTGCGCACCGGCGATCCAATGGAAAGCGGTATCCGTGCTAACTTTGTCAACTTGTTTGTGTTTGTTGCGTTAGCCGCACTTCTCAATATGGAATTAATTATCGGGGCGTTTCTCGGCGGAATAGATTTTGCATTGATTTTTAAAAAACGTACAGAAATTCAGCATAAGATAGGAAGTTTTGCTTATGGCTTCCTGATACCGGTTTTCTTTATTGAAGTCGGATTACGATT
>JAKAGC010000226.1 GCA_021817755.1 Acidobacteriota bacterium
ACATGTGTTTTCTCTTGCATCTACCCCCTCTGAATTTGTAAAAGCATTGGAATCGTCCAATTCCATCCGGCATGACATCCATTTAATGAAAAAAAGACTTTCAGTTGCAAAACTTCAGGATTACCATATTCGTTTTCAGAATCTCCTCCTGAAAATTCAACAGATATTGTCTCTAAATAATTCCCCCAATATGGAGTAAATAAGATGTGTGGAATTGCAGGAATATATAATTTCGATCTTTCGCCCATTCCCTCTATTGAACGAAAATTAGCCGTCATGAATACCATACAGAAACATCGCGGACCCGATGGCGATGGCACATGGGTATATAGGAAAAAACATATCGGCCTTGCTCATCAACGCCTCAGTATTATCGATTTAACCACAGGCGATCAACCCATGAAAGATTCCGGTGGAAACATTATTGTATTCAATGGCGAAATTTACAATTATATCGAATTGAGAAAAGAACTCGGCGAGGAATTATTTACAACTACTTCCGATACCGAAGTCATACTCCACGCGTATCGAAGATGGGGTGTCGATTGCGTAAAGCATTTTAAAGGAATGTTTGCTTTTGCTCTCTGGGATGATGTCAGGCAGGTTCTTTTTTGTGCAAGAGATAGATTCGGTATTAAACCCTTTTATTATACCATTGTCCATAATACCTTCTATTTCGCTTCAGAGATTAAAACACTCCTTCCTTTTATTCAAATAAAAACCGATCTCGAAGGTTTTAAGGATTACCTTACCTTCCAATTTGTCCTAAACGGCCGCACTCTTTTTAAAGATGTACATGAACTCTCACCCGCTCACTATCTCGAAGTTACCTCCAATAGATGCAATCCTGTTTCCTATTGGCAGTTGAATTATTCCCCCGATTTCGACCATACCCATACCTACTTCCAGGAGAAATTGACCCAATTACTCAATGAATCAGTCGCACTTCATCTTAGAAGCGATGTTCCCGTAGGTGCCTATGTAAGCGGAGGGCTCGATTCCGGTGTTATTGCCTCTCTCGCTGCCAGGAACAAAGGAAAGGATAATATCGTCGGTTTTCATGGTAAATTCGCCTCTTATGGCAATGAATACGACGAAAGCTCCTACGCTAAAATTCTGGCTTCTCAAGCCGGTTTTAATTTATACGATATCGATATTCAAGCTTCCCATTTTATTCAAAATATTGAAAAAGTCATTTACCATCTCGATTATCCCGTTGCCGGTCCCGGCTCTTTCCCTCAATATATGGTCTCCCAGCTTGCATCCCAACACCGGAAAGTCGTACTCGGTGGTCAGGGCGGAGATGAAATCTTCGGCGGTTATACCCGTTATCTCATCGCTTATTTTGAGCAGTGTATTAAAGGTGCCATCGACGGTACCATGCACGGTGGGAATTTTATTGTTACGTATGAATCCATTATCCCAAACCTTTCCGCCCTTCAAAACTATAAACCCCTTTTAAAAGATTTTTGGAGCGATGGACTCTTTGAAAATATGGATCACAGGTATTTTAAACTCATTAATCGTTCCGCCGATATGCTCCATGAAATTCATTGGGATGCTCTCGGCGATTACAGCCCCTTTGAATCCTTTAAACAAATCTTTAACAGCAGTAATGTCAAGAAGGAATCCTATTTCGATTTAATGACCAATTTTGATTTTAAAACCCTTCTCCCTGCCCTTCTTCATGTGGAAGACCGTATGAGCATGGCTCACGGACTCGAAGCACGCGTTCCCCTCCTGTACCATCCCATGATCGAAGTTGCTGCAACCATTCCTTCCAATATCAAATTTAAAGACGGTACCATGAAGTATATCTTTAAAGAAATCATCCGTCCCTATATCCCACAAGCCCTTCTCGACAGGAAAGACAAAATGGGGTTCCCAACTCCTCTCACACAGTGGATAACAACAGAAGCAAGGGATTATGTATATGATATCTTCTCTTCTCAACAGGCCCGGACCAGGGAGCTTGTCGATAATTCCAGGGTAATCCAATCTCTCGATAAAGAAAAGAAATTCGGAAGAAAAATATGGGGCTTATTAAGCCTCGAACTCTGGCATAAAAGCTTTCATGATAAAGCTCATCAATACCATGCAATGATAAACAAGGAGGAAATTTAAAATGAATATATTAATCACAGGCGGAGCAGGATTTGTCGGTTCTCATCTCGCCGACAGATTGTTGAAGGAAGGCCATCGCGTACTTGTCATCGATAATTATAAGACCGGTAGACCCATTAATTTAACTCCCCATGAAAATTTAACAATCGTTGAAGATACCATTGCAAATGCACAAATGGTTCATCGCGTTTTTCAAGAATTCAAACCCCATCAGGTCGTACACGCCGCCGCTGCATATAAAGACCCCGAAGATTGGAACGAAGACGCCCTCACAAATACCATCGGCACCATCAATGTCGTTCGTGCATCACAGAAAATGAATGTAAAACGTTTGATTTACTTCCAGACCTCTCTTTGTTATGGCCTCAAACCCCTTGAACAACCCATTACCTTAAATCACCCCCTCTTTTCCGGTCAATATTCCGGTGGTAGCAGTTATGCCATAAGTAAGACAGCAGGTGAACAATTTATAGAACTCAGTAAGCTCGATTTCATTTCTTTCCGGCTCGCCAATGCCTACGGTCCACGAAATTTAAGCGGTCCTCTTCCCACGTTTTTCCATCGTCTCACCACAGGAAAACCCTGTTTTGTGATGGATACCCGCCGTGATTTCATCTTTATATATGATCTTGTCGATGTCGTCGTCAAAGCCCTCAACGGTCTCGGAAAATCCGGTTATTATCATGTCTCTTCCGGTTCCGATTATTCCATAAAAGAACTCTTCGATGCCGTAGTAAAAGCCCTCGGTATTACCCTTGAGAAAGAAGTCGAAGTCAAACCCCGCGGCGAAGATGATGTTTATACCATTTTACTCGACCCCAATAAAACCGCCTCCCATTTCCAATGGAAAGTAACCACCCCTCTCGAAAAAGGTGTAAAAGCCGCTGTCGATTATTACAAAGAATTTGGCATTACCCAGACCTATACCCATCTTAAACAGGTAGAAAGTAAGTAATGATTTATTCTTTTTTTCAAACTCCCATAAAAATGGAGGCATAATCCTATGACATCCCAGATCTTTATCGGTGGAAGCGGTCGAAGCGGTACAACCTTACTTGTCGATATCATCGGCAGACATCCCCAAATCTACAGCCTTCCCCTTGAAATGCGTTTCATTACCGATCCCGACGGTTTAATTAATCTCGTCGATGCCCTTACATACAATTACTCTCCCTTCCTGTCCAGGGAAGCACTATACCGGTTCCATCGTCTTATGACATCCTATCTCGCCACCCCTGAAACCAGACCCTACCTCAATTATAATTTCCCCCGTATATTCGGTAGCCAGTTCTACTTTCAACACTGCGAACAGTTTATTAATCGATTATCCCAGTACTCATTCCAGGGAAAGAGTGTCTTTGAAGTAAACCCCCAGGACCCTGAACTCCATCGCAATATATTCGGCCCCCCTTATTTTGAAAATCGTGAAGAACTCCTTCAAATAGCCGCATCCTTTGTTCATGAGTTATTTATCAAACTCGCTTCCAGCCATCAAAAATCCATCTGGTGTGAAAAGACTCCCTTTAATATCCTCCATGCTCAATTCTTGTGGGAACTCTTTCCTCAAGCCCAGGTGTTGCATATTATCCGCGACCCTCGTGCTGTAGTCAACTCACTCATGCAGCCCGCTTCCTGGTGGGCTCCCAATGATGTCCGCCATGCCGCTCTCTTTTTAAAACACTTCCTCCAAAGATGGTTCCATGTAAAAGCACAATTGGAAAAAATTCAAAAATTACCCATCCGGATTAAGTATGAAGACCTCTTACAATCTCCCCAAGAAATTCTTGATAATTTAGCCCATACTCTCCAACTCGATGCCCCTTTCCAGAATATTCCACAAGTTAAAACCGAACGTGCCGATGCCTGGAAAACCAAACTCACTCCCCAACAAATCCACATCATCAATCAGGTGCTCCAGGAGGAAATATTAGCTCTTCAATATCCCTTGTGAGGTAAAATACATGAAAAGTTTATTTCGATTTATTATTTTTCCCATAAATATTTGTCTTCCCCCCTATATACTTAAATTCAATTCAAGGAGCCATAAATGAGTGTTCTTGTTGTCGGCGGTGCCGGTTTTGTCGGCAGTAATCTCGTATTAAAGCTATTGGAAAACCAATTTGAACATATCACAGTCATCGATAATCTCATCTCTTCCGAATCTTTCAATATTCCCCGGGATAAAAGAGTCACCTTTATTCAAGGATCAATTACCAATGATGACATTCTCTCCCAGGTAATCGATCATTTCCAATATATATTCCATCTTGCCACTTATCACGGCAACCAGAGCTCCATTCACGATCCCCTTGCCGACCATGAAAACAATACCCTCACCACCTTGAAGCTCTTTAATCATATTAAAGATTTTAAAAATATTAAGAAGGTCGTCTATTCCTCTGCCGGATGTTCCGTTGCAGAAAAAAAGTTCGGTCATGTAGAAGCCACTACCGAAGACGATCCCATTAAACTCGAACAGGACAGCCCATATTCCATTTCCAAGATTATCGGTGAATTTTATTCCGTCTATTTTCATCGCCAGCATAAATTACCAACCGTTCGCGCCCGTTTTCAAAATGTATACGGTCCCCGTGAAATTCTCGGTGCCGGTATTTGGCGCGGTACTCCTGCTACCGTGTGGAGAAATGTGACTCCTACTTTTATTTATAAAGCCATTAATCAACTCCCTCTCCCCGTTGAAAACAACGGTATCGCCACTCGCGATTTTATCTATGTCGATGATATCGCTCAAGGTCTTCTTCAATGTGCACTCAACGGCCAACCCGGCCAGGTATACAACCTCGCTTCCGGTCGTGAAACCTCCATCTTCCAACTCGCCCAAACCATTAATCAACTCACTCAAAATAAAACCCCTATCCAATTCCTCCCACCACGCCCCTGGGACCATTCCGGCAATCGTTTCGGAAGTACTCTTAAATCTCAAACCCAACTCCACTTCAATGCTCAGGTTACCCTTGAAGAAGGGCTTAAACGAACCATTCAGTGGACCAAAGAAAATATGTCCACTATTCAATCCTGTATCCAAAAACATCAAAATTATATGAAGTGAACCATGCCACTTTTTACTATTGGAATACCAACCTATAATAGACCCCATTTTTTGGAACGCGCCATTAAAAGCGTTCTCAATCAAACCTTCTCCGATTTCGAATTAATCGTAATCGATGACGCTTCCCAGACCCCTCAGACTCAACAGATCGTTCAGCAATTCAATGATCCCCGCATCCACTTCATTCAAAATCAACAAAACCTCGGAATCGCCCCCAATGTCAATCGCGTTTTCAATCAAGCCAACGGCCAATACATCGGTTTTCTCGGTGATGACGATGTCTTTAAACCCAATTTACTAGAACACATACAGCAGATAATCCTTGAAAAAGGAGATTATCAGTTCATCGCATTTAACCTCAGCCTCGTTAATGAATCAGGGCAAACCCTTTTGGAAAATTATTTTAATATCGCTCAGGATATTATTTTTCAACAGTACCATTATGTCGAGCATCATTTCGGTGGCCGTCAGAAATTCCATATTCCCGGCACTTTTTTTGTCTCCAAAGAATTCCTCCAAAAGAACGCCATTGCCTACCGCCCTGATGTTAAAGGTATCGATGTCTTTTTCAGCCTCGAAGTCAACTGTTATACCCCCATCTATATATCTGCTCTTCCCCTCTATCTCCATACCCGTCATGCCCTCCAGGAAAGCCATACTCAGAACAGACCCATCCAATGGAAATTCCAATACTTTTCCGGTTTGTACCATCTATTGAAGAAACATCAACTCCAATATTTGGAACCCATGCTCAGACGCTGTTTTTTACCCAATATTCCCCAGGCAATCTCACACCTTGCTTCTTCAGTAGAAGATAATAGTTTTATCCATAAATATACTCAATTTAAAGTTAGTTTCCCCTGGATTACAGAACCCCACCCCGATTTCCTAAAGATCAATCTCTTTCAATGTCTTCTTGGTGTCAGTGATAAAATCAATTTTCCCCCCCAACCTCCCGTTGAAAAATTAGAGCATTTGGAACAGTACTACCAGGCATGGATTAATTCCATTCATACAGAGAATAGAGGTATAACCCGTATACTCAAAGAAAGAAATATTAAAACCGTTGCCATTTTCGGCACTCTTCTTACCGCCCTTATTCTAAGTCTCGATCTTGAATATGAAAATATCTCCCTAGCCGCCTTCCTCGACACCAATAATAAAACCCAATTTATAAAAGGCATTCCTGTTTTTCATCCCCAATGGCTCGCTCAAAATCATGTTGATGCCATTCTTCTCAGCATAGAAAGAGAGGATTGCCAGGAAATTCTTATCGCTTTGAATGGAATCATTCCCAATAAAGATATTCCCATTATTTCATGGAGACAATTGATAACCCAAAATCTTGGAATATCTCCTTTACTCACTTCTCCCAATTTGCAAGACCCCCCATATCCCATTATACCCATTCACAATAACAACAACTCCCCCCAGGTTACCCCCGTC
>JAKAGC010000227.1 GCA_021817755.1 Acidobacteriota bacterium
TGGAGTGGTAACTGTTTTAAACTCCGCACTTAAACCCGTTATTGCAGACTATGTAAACAATTTAAAAGATGGATTAATAGGAAAGAAGCTTTATATCATCCAGTCTAACGGAGGAATTTTATCTCCTGACCAAATCATAAAAGAACCCATTCATACTATTATTTCCGGCCCAGCCGGTGGGGTAATTGCTGCACAGCATATTGCCAGACTTACCGGTGAATCGAATTTAATTACCCTGGATATGGGTGGGACTTCAACCGATGTTTCCGTGATTAAGAATGGAGAAATCCTTCTAACCCGGGAAGGAGCAGTAGAAAATCTACCCTTAAAATTCCCTATCATCGATATCGTAACCGTCGGTGCAGGGGGGGGTTCATTAGCCAGAGTCGATCGCGGCGGTGTGCTTCAAGTAGGACCCGAAAGTGCCGGCGCAGACCCAGGTCCTGCATGTTATGGTAAATCCGAAGCCGCAACCGTTACGGACGCCTTTATCGTAACAGGCGCCATTCTTTCCGAAATGTTCCTGGGTGGAAAGATGAAGATATTCCCCAAAAAAAGTGTAAGAGCTGTAAAACAAGTGGGACAATTAATCGATAAAGGATTATACGAAACCGCTGAGGGAATTATACGTATTTCCATTTCCACCATGGAGCGGGCCATTCGTTCAGTCACCCTTGAAAAAGGTGAGGACCCCCGTTTCTATACGTTAATGCCTTTTGGTGGTGCCGGAGGACTTGTCGCGGCTTTACTCGCCGAACGGCTGGGAATTTCCCGTATCTTAATTCCCCCTTACCAGGGCGTTTTTTCTGCTCTCGGTATGCTGATGGCCGACTTAAAAAAAGAAATGTCTGCCTCTTTTCTTCGTTGTTATACCCCTGGAATAGAAGAAGAAATCAATGAGGCTTTCTCTTTAATGGAATTGGAAACCCGCTCTGTTCTTGAAAAGGAGGGATACGATCAACCTTCGATTATAAAATATGTCGATATCCGTTACAGAGGACAATCTTATGAACTTACAGTTCCTTACAATGGAGATTATCTATCAGCATTCCATCAAAAGCACCAACAATTCTATTCCTATGTTTTGGACGACAGTTGTTGTGAAATCGTAAACCTTCGTTTACTGGCTGTAGGTGAAACTCCGAAAATCTCTATCGATAAAAAAACATCTGAACCGGGACCTGCAAAAATCCAGTACAGAAAAGAGGTTTTTTTCAAAGGCGAACTCCAGCAATTCAACATCTACCATCGAAATACATTGCTGCCCGGACAATTCCTGGAAAATCCCTCAATTGTTGTATCCGACGATGCAACAGTGATCGTTCCGGGAAACTGTGAAGCAGTTATTGATCCCTTCTCCAACATACTCATTAAATTGGGCCGTTAATGATTGTAAATACTAAGAGGTATAATAATGGATGCTATTGAAATAACAATATTTAAAAATATTTTTCAATCTATCTCGGATGAAATGGGAAAGATTCTCCAATTTTCCGCATTTTCACCCAATATAAAGGAGAGGAAAGATTTTTCCTGCGACGTATTTACTGCAAGTGGCGAGAGTTTTGCTTTTGGAACTCATATACCCGTGCATTTGGGAGCCATGCCTCTCTCTGTGAAAACCATTCTGTCAGAGATGCGATTTGAAAAAGGCGACATGGTCATTGTTAATGATCCGTTCAAAGGTGGTACTCATTTGCCGGATATCACAATGATCGCCCCTGTTTTCAGGAATGATAAAATCGTATTCTTTGTAGCCAATAGAGCACACCACAGCGATGTTGGCGGAATGCGCGCCGGCTCCATGCCTCTCTCTTCCGAGATTTTCCAGGAAGGCCTTATCATTCCGCCTTTAAAATTATTAAAACGCGATAAACCCGATGAAGATATTCTGAATTTTATTCTGACCAATGTACGTACCCCTGAAGAGCGAAAAGGAGACCTGCTGGCTCAAATCGCAGCCAATAAACGCGGCATTCAACGACTTGAAGAAATCATCATGAAATACGGTTTCGACTTAGTCGATTATTATTCCCGAGCTTTAATCGATTATACCGAAACTGTTTTTAAATCAATGATTAGCGATATTCCCAACGGAGTATATACCTACGAAGATTATATGGATGACGACGGATTCGATACCAGGAATATCCCGATCAAAGTAGCAGTGGAAGTAAAAGACGATAGATTGGCAATCGATTTTTCAGGATCATCTCCACAAGTCAGAGGTGGAATTAACACCAACAGAGCCGTAACCTATTCTTCCGTTTTATATGTCTTAACCACCTTATTGAATGAAGATGTCCCCATTAATTCCGGGATTATGCGTCCTGTAGAATTGATATTACCAACTGATAGTATAGTCAATGCATCGAAGCCTTGCGGACTTGCCGGAGGAAATGTGGAAACCTCCCAACGAATCACCGATATATTAATGGGAGCTTTTTCGAAAGCTATTCCCAACAAAATACCAGCCGCATCCCAGGGAACCATGAACAATATTACTTTCGGAGGCCGGGGGTTTGCTTATTACGAAACCATAGGTGGCGGCGCAGGTGCAGGGCCTTCTTACAATGGCGAATCCGCGGTTCACACCAACATGACCAATTCATTAAATACACCAATTGAAGCACTGGAAATCAATTTCCCGATACGGATCGAATCCTATTCGCTTCGTCGCGGTTCAGGCGGAAAGGGAGAATATACAGGTGGCGAAGGATTAATCCGTGCTTATAAATTCCTCGAAAACGCAAACATCAGTATTCTTTCCGATAGAAGAACAACGAGGCCATATGGTCTTCAAGGAGGACAGCCCGGGAAATGCGGTGAAAATATCCTCGTTAAAAACCCCGGTGCCGTAATCGAAACAGGAAGCAGAGAAATGCATCTCGGTTCGAAAGTAAATATTGAAGCCGGCGCAGGTGATGTACTTATTATAACAACCCCAGGGGGTGGAGGATACGGAGAAGCAAAATAATCGTTATAGTGTATTAAAACGGGGGTTTGCTTGGATACTTATTTAAAAGTTTTATTCATAGATGCATCAACCGGTTTTTATCGTATTAATCGATACAAAGTCGGAGAATTCTTCGGACCAGTTGATCTCGGTATTTTTCTTTCTGTAAAATATCAGAGTACAAATATCGGTGTTGGCTTACTTGCGGGATCAATTTTTCCCGGTTCCAATCGACTTATTTTTACTGGTTCTTCTCCTTGCTGGAGAGGTTTTTATATTTCGTCCATGGGTGGAGCAGGGCTTGTCTTTGATAATCTCGGAGTAAATATGATTTCGATTATCGGGAAATCACATACCCCATCTGTTCTTTACCTCAATCGAATTCACGGTGAAGAAATCCAGGTTGAAGTTACTACGATAGACCTTCACGAAACCTGGAAAAAGGGAAGAGGGGGGGTATATTCCTTAATGGAAGAATGCCTTTCACGATTCGGAGGAAATTATAACCAGGATCCCCGTATACTTGCTGTAGGTCCTGCTGCAGAATCCACTGATTTCGGCGCTGTATGTTCCGCTCCAATTCAAGACGGGAAAATTTCTTTTGTCGATACTTGGGCAGGACGTGGTGGCTTTGGAACCAGGTTACTGAGAGAGCACGGTATCGCAGCCATTTCTTATGGTGGAACTTTTATCGATGATGATTTTAGAGATCGAAAAGTAGTCGATCAATGGTTTGAAGATAAATATAATAAAAAGCTGTTTGCCAAAGATTTTGATGCCACAACGAAATACCGATTTGATCCTAAATTTGAAACCGGAGGTACTTTCGGTGTGAATTATGCAGGTATCGGCGGGCGCATATTGGCTTTCAATTACAAGAGTATTTATATGTCTGAAGACGATCGCCTTTTTATTCATAAAAAATTTATCATCAATCATTATTTAAAACAATTTAATGAAGAAACCATAAAACCAAAAAGTATGCGAACTTGCGGTGAGCCATGCGCAGCCGTTTGTAAAAAGCTTAAAGAACACTATAAAAAAGATTATGAACCCTATCAAACAATGGGGCCATTGTGTGGAATCTTTGATCAGAGAGCAGCAGAGAAATTAAATCAACAAGCGGATACAATGGGTTATGACGGAATTTCTGCCGGAGGCATCGTCGCAGGAATTATGGAGTTAATGGCTTCAGGTATTATTAAACCTCAGGAAATCGGTTTATCCGATCTACCTGTTATGTCTCTCGATGATTTCCGTATAGAAACAGATTCTATGCATAATGCAAACATCGGAGTAGCGATTCTTGATGCGATCACTCAAAAAAAGGGAATGTTTAATCTGGAAGATAGTTTTCGTAAATTTGCAAGAGGTTTGGCGCGAGAACGTGGAAAAGTTGTGCTCGATAGTTTTGTATTCAATGCTTTTGCTAGGAAAGGATGGATGGTTCCCAATCAATATTGGACACCTGGGGTATTGTCGCCCATGCCAATTATGGGAAAGTATTATATGAATTACGGGAACGAATTTCTGCCACCGAGAGAACTTGGACGTAAAAACGCCCAACGTATGACTATTGAATTAATGTTAGATAATTTAGGAATTTGCCGGTTTCACAGGAATTGGGCCGAAGAGATGCTTCCGGAAGTTTTTGAAAATCTATACGGAATGAAAGAACAATTCTTACGCAAAAATTTTATGACAGCATGTCGAATTAATAGTCGTAATTCTTCCATTTATTGGGAATCAGAGCGAAATATCGATTTCGTCGCTTCATTTCTTAACCGTAAGCATGATGTGGAGAAAGATGATTCGCCGGAATTAAAGCATTGGATCGATTATTTTAAGAAGGATAAAAAAGAAGCCGGCTTAGAATTTTGGTTTGAGATTCAAAAAGGGATACATGAATCTTTAAAAGAATTTTAAATTAAACATACAATAATACATAGAAATTGAAAATAGAAATCCTTTAGATAATACTTTTCTCATTACAAATAATTAAAAGATAATCTTACATTTCATTTATGTTTCTTTCCGGTTGACGAAAACAGAGCCATATATTATAATCCTTTCTCATGGACTTAATTAAAAAAATTATCCTTAGCCGTCATGGTTCAACAATTTACAATGATAAGGAATTACTGCAAGGGATAAGTGATATCCCACTCAGCGAAAAAGGGATCCACGAATCGGAATTACTGGCAGAACATCTAAAAACTGAAAAAATAGAAAAAATCTATCACACCCCATTAATTAGAACAAAGCAAACAGCAGAATTTGTAAATAAATATCACAATGTCCAAATGGAGTGCATCGATTCTTTTATCGAAATGGATATGGGAGAATGGGAAGGATGTATTTTCCCTGAGTTTATAAAATCCCATCCTGACTTTTACCGGCAATGGGTCATGGATCCACATGTAGGACTCCCCGGGGGAGAAAGTTTTGGTACACTTTATACCCGCGTTAATTCAGGTATTCAAATACTTCTCGATCCCTCTTACTCATCCGTATTACTTGTCGCTCATGCCATGGTTAACCGTGCCATTCTCGGGAATTTCCTTCACATGAACCCTCTGGCAGCTCGTCATTTCCGGTCAGGGAATTGCTCGATTTCGCGTCTTTCCGTTTATGGTACCAATGGTGAATCTTATGTAGCCGTAGATACCTGGAATGATACATCCCATATAAAAAAGGCCGGCAAAAGTGTTTAAGAACATGCAGGAATAAATGATAAAACTGGATAAGTATTGGGGGAAAATAAAGGATGGACATCTTGAAGAACTCCTAAGAGGAGCATTTGGATTTCTAAATGTCCGGCTGATCGGTCTCGGATTTACCTATGCCTACACGATTTACGTTTCTCGAACCTACGGAGCTGCGATACTCGGAGTATTTTCTATATGCCTTGCTGTTTTAAAAATTTCGGAAATCTGCGGAAAAGTAGGACTGGATAACGCCCTACTTCGTTTCGTTGCCCAATATGCCGCTCAGAACAGGAAAGACCTTGCCCGCCGGGTTTATTTCCGTGCCATCAAAACCGCGTTTATTACCAGTTTTTTTATCGGGATATTTATATACTTTGCAGCCCCATATATGGCACGTTATATTTTCCATAATACTCATTTAACTATTCCATTGCGGATTATTTCATTAATTGTTTTACCCGCTTCATTAATTGAATTGAACGCTTCCTATTTACGAGGCTTTCGGCTTATTAAGTCCTATTCGTTTTTTTTAAATACATCGCATTTTTTATTTGGAATTATTATTATCATTGCAGGGAAACGAATTTTAGCGGCCAATACCGCCCCGGTTGCCGCTTATGCCATAGCCACAGCCATTACGATTATCATCAGTGTTATCATGGTGATGGTAATCGGAAAATCGATAGAAAAAACTTCTGATAAACCCGGAGATGCAATTAAGACAAAAGAATTATTGCGTGTCTCCTTCCCCATGTTATTAACCGGGTCCTTCTCTTTTTTCCTTCAATACACCGGGACGTTAGCTTTAGGTATATTAACCAATAATACAAAAGTAGGAATATATCATGCCGTCTTACGACTTGCATCTCTAATCAGTTTTACTCTTACCTCAATAAACAGTATAGCTGCTTCAAAATTCTCCGATTGTTACTCCACCAATGATA
>JAKAGC010000228.1 GCA_021817755.1 Acidobacteriota bacterium
CTCGTGATGCCGAAGAAATACAAGGTACACATGATTTTAAACTCAAGAAAGGAATTGAAATTATTAAATCCCTTCTCGATGAAGATTTCAGACCTGTTGTTTTTTGCCGGTTTATTCATACTGCAAAGTATCTCGAGACTCAATTAAAGAAGAGTTTAGGTAATATGCCCAATGTGATGATCAGTTCAATCACCGGTGAAATGCCTCCCCAGGACCGTGAAACCCGGATACTTGAATTCGAAAACGCCCGTAAGTCTGTCCTTATTGCAACTGATTGCCTCAGTGAAGGTATCAACCTTCAAGACTATTTTAATGCTGTTGTTCATTATGATCTTTCGTGGAACCCCACCCGCCATGAACAACGCGAAGGCCGTGTAGACCGGTTCGGACAGGAAGCCAAAAAGGTACGCATGATTACTCTTTATGGGATCGATAATCAGATCGATGGAATCATTCTCGATGTACTTATCCGTAAGCACCGCACTATCCGTGAATCTCTCAATATTTCAATTCCTGTTCCTATGGACCCCAATAAAGTCATTGAAGCTATTTTCGAAGGGTTGCTTTTAAAAGAGCATTCCGGGTCAACAGACAGAATTTTCCCCGCTTTTGAAGAGTATTTCAAGCCCCAGCAAAGTCAGTTACACATTAAATGGGAGGAGGTATCCAGGGAGGAGGAAAAACTCCGCCGTTTGTTTACTCATTCCAGTATTAAAGTCGAAGAAGTCCAACGCGAGCTCGATGCTTCCAATGATGCCGTAGGTTCTTCAAAAGATGTTACTGCTTTTGTTAATGATGCTCTCGATGCATATCGTGTCCCTTTTCAAAAATTTTCTATGGGAAATAATGATATTAAACTCGAAAAAGACCAATTCCCACGTGATTTACAGGAAGCAGTCTGGTCATGGAATGATGATAAAAAAACAATTTCTTTTGATTTCCCTTCCCGAAATGGTGTCGATTATCTCAAGCGAACTCATCCCTTTGTCGAAGCTCTTGCCCGGTATGTTTTCGATACTGCCCTCGACTCTCTCACACAAGCTGTGGCAAAGCGCAGCGGTGTTATTCGTACTTCCACTGTCAAAACCAAGACAACACTTCTTCTTGTCCGTTTTCGTTTTCACATTTCTTATAATCCATCTCTTTCCCAGACTTCTTCACCTCCCCTATCCATGGCTGAGGAATGCAGGCTTTTTGCGTTCGAAGGGTCTCCACAGAATGCAAAAATCCTTAATGACACCCTCTCCGAAACCCTCCTCGATGCTCAACCCACTCAAAATATATCTTCCGAAGAATCCCGCCGTTTACTCTCTGAAATGATCGAACGGTTTCATCCCCTATTCTTGCTTCTTGAAGATAAAGCCAAACAGCGTGCTTCCGATTTATATGAAGATCATCTCCGTGTCTCTTCCGTTTCCGGTAATCCATTCTCTGCTATAAAAGTCGAACCTGTCCTTCCGCCCGATATTGTCGGACTTTACATATATCTTCCCCATAATCCGCAGGTGTAATATGGCATACTCAGAAAAAGAACGATTTACAACCATTACAGTTGAAGGTGCACTTTTTCCTTCCGAAATGATTCGCCGTATCGCTGCCGCAGACCCTGATATCGATGGACTCAAACCTTCCCATTATAACCTACCACAAGGCGAACGTATCAATGAAGCCATTAGCCGCGCGTGGAACAGATTATTCGGCCTGTGGAATTCCTTTAAACTCAAACGCGAAAAAGAACTCCACCCCAATGACAGCGGTACAGGCCTTACTCGTGAACAATGGCTACTCCCCTTATTCCAGGAACTCGGATACGGACGTTTGCAACGAAACGAACCCTTTATTATACAGGATAAATCTTACCCCATCTCTCATGCGTGGAACGCCGTTCCTATTCATTTGACCGGATGCGGTGTTTCTCTCGATAGAAAGAAAAAAGGTGAACCCGGAGCTTCCGAATCCAGCCCTCACAGTCTCATGCAGGAATTTCTCAACCGCTCCGAAGATCATTTATGGGGTATTGTTTCCAATGGAATCACCCTTCGATTGCTTCGCGACAATGTCAGTCTAACACGCCGCGCTTATATTCAATTCGATATCGAAGAGATGATGAATGGCGAAGTCTATTCCGATTTTGCGTTGTTATGGCTCTTATGCCATCAATCCAGGGTTGAAGCCCCTGATCAAAAAAACCAGGAATGTTGGCTAGAAAAATGGCATAAGCTCGCCATTACTTCCGGTATACGCATAATGGAAAATCTCCGCTCCGGTGTCGAAAACGCCATTATTATTCTCGGTCGCGGTTTTCTCAATCATAAATCCAATTCCCACCTCATTGAAGCACTACAAACCCGCCAATTATCCCCAATGGATTATTATAATGAACTCCTACGCCTCGTGTACCGTATCATCTTTTTACTTGTTGCAGAGAGTAGAAATTTATTGCTCATACCCAATGTTTCCCGTGAGATTAAAGAGAGGTATTATGCTCATTACTCCATCACACGGCTCCGCCGTCTTGCTGCACGGCCCAAACGTACTCAACATACCGATATGTGGCAAGCACTCCGTCTTGTTTTCCAATTCCTCGGCTCTCAGCAAGGATGCCCTCAACTCGGGTTACCTCCCCTCGGTACATTTTTGTGGTCTCATCAAACCCTTCCCTTTACCAATCAGTGTCTCATTTCCAATCGCGACCTTCTCTATGCCCTTCATTCCCTTTGTTTTGTTCAGGATAATAAAGTCACTCATCCCGTCGATTATAAGAATATAGGACCTGAGGAGCTCGGCAGCGTGTATGAGTCCTTGCTCGAATTCCATCCCATCGTTAATCCTAACTCAGGTGTATTCGAGCTCAAAACCACCGGGGGAAGCGATCGCAAAACAACCGGCAGTTATTACACCCCTACCCCTCTTATCGTATCTCTTCTCGATACCGCTCTCGAACCCCTACTCAAGGAACGAAAAACCCAGGAAGAAATACTCTCTATTAAGGTATGCGATCCCGCATGCGGTTCCGGGCATTTTTTACTCGCAGCCGCCAATCGCATTGCTCGCCGCCTCGCCTCTATCCGAACCCAGGAATCCGAACCCCCACTTCCTGAATTTCAAAAAGCCATGCGTGATGTCATCGGACGTTGTATTTACGGTGTCGATCTCAATCCCATGGCCGTTGAATTATGCAAAGTAGGGCTCTGGATGGAAGCTATCGAACCCGGAAAACCTCTCTCCTTTCTCGATCATCATATCCGGTGCGGTAACAGTCTCATCGGTGCTTACCCCGCACTCATTAAAAACGGTATCCCCGATGAAGCATTTGAATATATCGAAGGCGATGATAAAGCCATATGCAAAAAATACAAAAGCCTGAATAAAAAAGCACGCGGCACTCATGGCTTACGCTCCCTCTACGATACCACCGGTGAGCAATGGTTTGGAAACACTAAACTCAATCCTGTTTTCAAGGACCTCGATTCTATGGATGACAGTACCATCCAGGCAGTACTTGAAAAAGAGCAAGCCTATCATGCCATTACCCGTTCCGATGATTACCTTTTCAACACTTTTGTTGCTCATGCCTGGTGCGCCGCCTTTATGTGGAAGAAAATAGAAACAACCCGCGATAACATACTTCAATACCCCATTCATTATGAAGTATTTATGAATATTACCAGGAACCCAGAAGCTGTTCCCCAATGGATGAAAGACGAAGTACAGCGTTTGGCACTCCAATATGGATTCTTTCATTTCCATCTTGCATTTCCCCAGGTATTTCAAATCCCTCAGGAAGGGGAAGCCACTGAAAATCCTCTTACCGGGTGGAATGGCGGATTCGATGTCGTGCTTGGTAATCCTCCGTGGGAACGAGTCAAACTTCAGGAAAAGGAGTGGTTTGAGGTTAACAGTCCCGATATTGCACAAGCTGCTACCGCAGCCATTCGCAGTAAAATGATCGCCCAAATGGAGACTGATGACCCTGTCAGATTTATGCAATTTAAGGATGCATTAAGGGAAGCTGCCGGTGAAAGTCATTTCATTCGCAATTCCCTAAAGTTTCCTTTATGCGGGAGAGGTGATATCAATACCTATATGGTTTTTACTGAGACCAACCGGGATATAATCAATTTAACCGGACGTGTCGGGTGTATTGTACCATCCGGTATTGCTACCGACGACACCACCAAATTCTTTTTCCAGGACCTCGTACAGACAAGAACGCTTGCAAGCCTCTATGATTTTGAAAATAAAAATGGTCTTTTCCCAGGTGTCCATCGAAGTTTTAAATTCTGTCTCCTGACCCTCACCGGAAAAGGAAATCCTATAACCCAAAACGCGGAATTTATCTTCTTTGCTCAGGATACTGCGGACTTAAAAGATGAAGAGCGGAGGTTCACATTAACCCCCGACGAGATTGAGCTGGTAAATCCCAATACCAAAACTTGCCCGATATTCAGGTTTAAACACGATGCTGAATTGGTAAAGCAAATCTATAAAAATATCCCTATCCTGATAGCGGAAGAAAAAAAAGATGGAAATATATGGGATATTAGTTTCCTTCGTATGATGGATATGGCAAATGATTCGCAGTTTTTTAAAACAATAGAAGAACTGGAAGCCGAAATGTTTGAATTGAAAGGGAATCGGTTTGTCAAAGAATCTAATATCTATTACCCCTTGTATGAAGCCAAGATGATACACCAATACAATCACCGTTTCGGAGATTACAGGGATCATCCATTAGACAATAAAGGGAATAATCTTCCCGAAGTTCCAGTGGAACGATTGGTAAATCCCGAGTATGTTGTTTTTCCAAGGTATTGGGTACATGAAAGGCTTATAAATGAAAAATTAAAAAAAATAGATAGTCAAATCAATTGGTTGATGGGGTGGAGAGATATTACAAATAATACAAATGAACGAACCTTTATATCTTCCGTTATCCCTGTGAATGCAGTTGGGGATAAAATTCTATTATTTTTCCCAAAAATAAAAAATTTAAAACCAGTATTAGTTTCCAATCTAAATTCTTTTATAAGTGATTTTATTACTCGTCAAAAATTTGGTGGATTAAGTTTAAAGTATTATATATTAAAGCAGTTGCCGGTATTGCCACCCGAAGCATATGAAAAAATCTGTCCCTGGGAGCCCACGAAACGTTTAAAGGAATGGATAATGCCCCGCGTATTGGAATTAGTCTATACTGCATGGGATTTGCAGGATTTTGCACGCGATTGCGGGTATGATGGGCCTCCTTTTATATGGGATGAGGAAAGACGTTTCCTCTTGCGATGTGAACTGGATGCCGCATTTTTTCATCTCTATCAAATTGCTGAACCCGATGTCGATTATATCATGGAAACATTCCCTATTGTTAAAAAGAAAGACATTGCCCGATATGGATCCTATCGCACCAAAGAGAAGATACTCGAAATTTACCGCAACTTTAACTCCTGAGTTCTTTTATAAATGGTTTTAAAATCAATACTGCTAATAAATAATTTTTCATACAACCTCACTAACTACATCACAGCTAGGACGATATTCTTTCGATAAAAACCGGAGACCTGGGTTTTGAAATCCCAGGAGGGCTCTTTTCGAGAAAACCGCCCTCCTGGACCTCCGGCAAAAGCTTTTGATTAAAAATTTTGGTTCATTTTCAAAATGTGTGGGTAGCATAAGAGGTTTTATATTCCATATTTAATCTTTTTATGCAAAAGCCGGTATTGTGAAATATTTTCAAACATTCTTCTAAAATAAAAAAATTGGAACCTATGAGAATGTTTGAAATGCCCTGCATTTAAGACATTCCCATAGGTTTGTGTCCTGCATTATTACCATCTTCATTAAAAATTGTACTTTTTAATGTTAGTTCTCATTCCAGTACAATGATCGGCAATTATAAGATGGCCTTAAAAATTTGGTAAAGATTTCTAAAATTAGCTTTAAGGCAGACTATCAAACAATGTAAAAATTAGGATTTTAAATTCTATTGCAGCGTTTTATTAGCAATTAATGAATGTGCACGTGCAATAACTTTGCTCCGTTTCACAATCTAGTATTTCCGTTTCTTGGCAGTATTGAATCACGAATGATGGACAGCCATCAGTACATGCAGGGTCAGGTAGAGTTTCACATCCATACCCTGGACAAGAAAAAGAAATGTAACCACCTCTAATTCTAACTTTTTCATCAGAACTTAGATTACTAATAGTAACTTTAGATAATTGAAGTTTTTTTGTTATCTTCCTATTCATTATACTTCCTCCGATTTAGATTAAAAATTATACTATCAAATTTTAATTTTTAAATCAATATTATATAATTCATTTCTGCTTTCAAAATATTTTTTCAATTTCACATTTGTTCTTTTTTGGCACAGATTTCATGAAGAACTTATTTATTAAGAGTTTTCTAATATCTTTCAGATTAAATAGTAGATAGTATAATATTTTTGGAGTATAGAGGGGAGGACTGCGTCCTCATTTATTAGTCGAGTCGTATTTAGATCAAAAATGATTAAGCAAAATAGTGAAAAGTTTTTTGGGGGGATGGGGGCGATTTTGGCAAAAAAGCCCCCAGGTATAGCAAAAGAATA
>JAKAGC010000229.1 GCA_021817755.1 Acidobacteriota bacterium
GGGAATTCCATTTCATGTATATGGAATGTGTTATGCGCAAAACGATACTGGTGGACTTTTTGTTGTGGTGGGAAAAGATGGAAATATTGCGTATTCTTCAAACGGGACATCATGGAAACAAGCAAATATAAAATCAGATGGGAATAGTCTTACGGATGTGGATTATAATACCTCTTTAAACTGTTATTGTGCAGTGGGTGTGGGTGGTAAAATACTTTACTCGACAGACGCTATTAATTGGACGAAGGAATCTACAACTTCCCAGGCACAACTGGAAGGTGTACGACAGACGCCGGAAGGATTTCTCATCGTAGGAAGTTCGGGGGCAGCGGGTTTATATATTCCTGGATCCAATTCCACAACATTTCAAAATATCGGTGGTTTAAATGTCTACGGATGCCTTTTTAATCCGGAATTGAAGTTGTATCTTGCGGGTGGAAAAGATGCTATTTACTTTGCGAGTACAAATGGATCGAATTGGGAGCGTCATAGACAACCGCCTTATATGGCGTATTTCTGGAAAATTGCAGATGTAAAAGGACGTTGCGTGACAATCGGAAATGCAGATGTTCCGTTCCCTACAGCGCCTTATGTGGGGAAACAATGCGCTTTTTTTGCAATTTCTGAAAATGGATATGATTATACCCGGTATTATACACCGGATGGTGACTCAAAACCGACAGCACTGCGTGCGATTTGTTCTGATGATAAGAACATCTATGCTTGTGGTGATAGGGAATATCTTATCGTTGCGAATATCGATTGGAGTTAACCGGAGTATCCCTTATAAAGAATAGTTCTCATTCAACCGAATCGAACCAAAGGAGGTGTTCAAATGGCAGATAAAGATATCGCTGTTTTATCATCGCTGCCTATCGAGAAATTGGTGGCTGCACCAGTTATTTCAGCTGCGCGTGCACAAATCATGCTAAGCCAGGAATTCGCTAATTTTATTCAATCCATTGGCCTAGACAAAGACGGGAATATCCGGATGATGCCTTTCACTTTTGACGCACCGACAATCGGTGATGACGGTAAACCGACGGGTGAAACAAAAGAATGCAAAATCCAGGCCCCTTTCATTGCATTAACGGGAGTTCCTAATTTTGCGATTGAAGAATTATCGGTGGATTTTAGCATCAAAATTGATATATCGGAACAAAGCGATCTTAAAAGTTCCCCATATACAGGCTCGGATGAACCTGGAAACGAAACCTCCATATCCCAGATTAAAGGACGTATTTCACAGAATGTATCCCATACCCGGAAAAGTGATACGGATGCCAGATACAATTTTAAATTAACAGCAAAAAAACAACCGCCTCCGGAAGCACTGATGAAAATACTGGATATGTTGACGGAAACAACCGTTAAAATGAGTGAAAAAAAAGAGAATAAATAGTAATCCAAAAAGGAGTAAATACAATGCCTACTAATCCCGGTAATACAAATATAGATAACGGTCTCGAGACAACTGGGAGCACAAAAAACTCAGGCAATCCGTCTGATCCATTCTCCCCAAATAAAAATAAGGATAACCAGGATAAACAAACACTTTCGGATCTGACTCGGGGTATTCAACATGCGGTCAACACGGCAGAAGAAGTACTCGAACAACACTATTTACGTATGCTGGGCCGCTATTTTAATGAAGATAATTCACCGAGGATGGCACGAATTAAAGTTCCTCCGGATTCTGTCATCGAGGTTCCACTTCTAGCTTTAGTTACGCCAACAGCATTAAAATTGGATGAATTAACGATGGATATGACACTCCGCATCGATGAGACAGAAGTCAAACGGTTCCCGGGCAGAGCGGGCCGAGTGGTGGAACGTTCGAGTTTTAAAATTTCTGTAGGGAGCGGAACTCGGGAAGATGGATCACCGCGGGAAAAAAATCAAATCGATATACGGATGACCTTTAAAAGCGGAGATATTCCAGAAGGAGTCTCACGTATCATGGATGAATTTACAAAATCCATTTTACCGAAAAAAGTAATGCCTAAGCCGGAAACTGAAAAAGACAAGTGGAAGGTTTAGAGGTTTATAGATAAATCAAATCAAAACCACATTAAGGAGGTAAAACATGGCACCGAATGTATCGGATGCATTCAGATCATTGCCAATGGAAGCGTTGATCGGTGAACCATTTAAAGCAGCTTGTTCATCAAACCAATTGCTGGCCAATGCAATGTATGACTACGTCATGAAAGTGGGTTATAATGATGATGGTAAAACCACCCGGTTACTTACTTTTAACCTTGATCAACCCATAACAGATGCTCAAACAGGACAACTGGGAACGATGAATATCAAAGTCAACGCACCCTTCTTGGGGTTGACCCCTATTCCATCGCTCCTAATCGACGATGTAACGGTAGATTTTACAATGACTGTCTCCTCTACACAGCAGGATACCACCTCAACAACTTTTGGTGCAACTGCCAAGGGAGGTATCTGGGGATGGAGTTTTAGTTCGAATTTATCAGTCTCCGACACCCATATGAGACAATCGAATCAGTCGGCCACATACACCGTGCATGTAGAAGCAAAGCAGCAACCGCAAACAGAGGGTCTTAGTAAACTTATGGATATTATGGCCAATTGTATTGCGCCTATGAGCGGCGGTAGCAGTGGTGGAGGCGGTTAAACGGAAGTTTAAACCGTGTAAAGACGTTTCAAAAAAGCAGTAAAACAATGATCGAAGAGCGGGAATAAAATTCGTTCCCACTCTTCGATCATTTACTGCCTGGAAGACAGAAAATGAATAAACAGCAAAAAGACGATATACAGGTTCTATTCGAACAAGTACCAATATTAATCAACCGGTACGAGTCGCATGATTCCGGATTCGTGGAAGCTACAAAGCGATGGTTCAGAGAAATCGAAGAAATCCTAAAACGGAACAAAGCACCGCAAGTGAGCGAACTGGCGTCCATGCGAGGAATGATTACGGCTGCCGAAGATGGCATCAGAGACCCTTCCTTTATCGTCGAGCAAGGGGTACGTTCTTCCAAAATCCCAGCAGCCGTAGCTTCGATTTCCCTTAAACGTGCACAAGAAATTTTAAATATGATGATGGAACCTTTTAATCGCAATCTGGATGAAGCGCAAACAATTATGCGCAAAATCATGGTTATATCAGGTCAATCTGGAATACTCATTCCTTTCTACAATTCAAATGGAGAGTTAAAAATTCCCGTTGCCGATATTTGGCGATACCTGGTAGAAGTGGCAAATATCGGAGATGGACTGATGAGGGTTCTTTCGCTTATATCTTATGAAGATGCTGTTTGCCTTATGGCAGAGTGTCTTGATTCCATACCCTTAAATATATTCAAACGAAACCTCCCGGCTCCGGGTATGACTGTTAATCCGACTACCCAGGCTGTGACAGGATAGATTATTCAAAAACTACTTATAAAAAAGGAGTAAAAAATGGCAGATCGATTCATTATCATTAAAAGCGATGGAAAACAAACGACGGTTATGAATCAAACTAAAACTGCAAATTACCTCAAAAATTTAATTAATTCCAATAGACATGCGAACCTTAATCAATCGTTAAACGATGTTGATGCAGGAGGAAAGGCGACTGGTGATTATACGTTTAACGGCAAACCTGTAAAACATAGTTCATCAGGTATAATGGGAGTAAAGAGTGTCTCTCTATTCTTCTACATTCAAGATGGTGTTAATTATATTTTTGCTATGGGAGAACACGCAGGCTCTAGCTCTTATAAATTAACAGACTATGGCCAGCCCACCGGAGATTTTCAAAAGAATAGAACGATAAGCATTTAAAGATTCTGTATTAGTTTTTAATAATTTAAACCAGAATTCTCAACTAAAATTTTGAGAATTATTATACGGAATTGATGCAATAAATATTTTTAAATCGAAATTGCATCCTTAAAAGGAGATCAATATGCCTGGCGCAGAAAGAGTTAGTGACAAGGAAGCAAATGGTCTTATTTCAAATTATGATTCGACAGACCGGAGGCTCCAGGAACTTAAAAAATTACTTGAAACGTTAAATGAAATATTGGATATCGTGAGGAAACTTCTTTTAATTCCAAAAGATGTTTCGGACGGATTAACTGACCTGGATAATTTATTGGTTTTGGTTTCCGAATTATTAACGGCAGTGCAAATTATACCGCCAATTACGGCGGAAGCAGCGGCGTTGCAAAAAGTAGTGGATGGGGTTCAAAAAGTAGTCCACCCAATCCGAAAAACAGCCAATCAAATCGAAAACCAGGTTAAACCATACCGGAAATATGTTGAAGATATCCAGAAATTTTTTAACAAAATAATCCCTCTTGTGGACGCTTTGGATCAATTTATTCAATCGGAGCACGGATTAATAAAGAAAACGAACTCATCGAATAATGCGCTCCCGGATTCGAGGTATAAACGTGACCAGATGAAATCGCTGGAAGGTTTTTCGGGAGGGCTAAATAAGGATATGATCGATCCGATGAAAATAATCAACGAAATACTAAAAGCGATGGATTTTATCAAAGAAGCGCTGGATATAATAACTAAAGCATGCAAAACCTTATCTGAATTAATGAAACCGGTCTTACGTGTAACAGAAGTCCTGGACGACCTTACTAAACCTCTAAAAGCACTGGATAAAGCACTGGATCAAAAAGTTCATTTCCTATTTTTCAGTATTTCGATTCGGGATTTGTTTACGACTCTGGAAGATATTCCATTTATCGGTAAGCTCACAGACCTCGCAATGGTGATACTTAAACCTCTGCTGAGGGCGTTGCATTTGGATGTGGACCTATCCCTTCCAGGTGTGGGCAACATCACGGGGGGAATGAGAAAAGTAATAGGCAACCTGGATTCCATCAAGAAAACCATGACGGGCTCACAACCGAATATGATCTCGATGTTTGAACGGAAAAGTCTGGAAAACATGATTAATCGGCATGATGTTTAAGTTTATTCACACTAAATAAATTCAGGAGGAAAAAAATGCCAAGAAAATATACTCGATTCCAGGCACGTCACAGTCGGGGAATAACTGGAACTCATCCATATAGTTCGAGCACTAATTCTACCGATGATAATTTGATTCCTAAACTAAGAAGAAAAATCGGGATAGATGGAATAAAACAATTTATGGTTGATGTTTTCAATGGCGATATAATAGTTGGCGGAGATACTGTGGAACGTAAAACCATCATTCGATTAATTGACAAAAACAGCAGATTCAGGAGATTAATTAGTACAAAATGGCGTCAAGAAGACCCGCATACACATGAATGGATACCCTGTACATATCTATCTCACCTTTTTAAACGAGCATTGATTGCAAATGATTTCAGATTTCTTAACCTTGCAGATAAAATGAGAAGTCCAACACAATCACTGGTTTTTAAACCACCTTTAAATCATCCTATAACTGTGCATTCAAATGGGGCTAAAATAGTTTTAAGTGCTCATATAGGAGGACTCAAGTTTGATTGCCCCCAAAATATCAACTATACCTCTTATACAGGTTTAAAGCCGAATAATCCACTTTCCGACAAATCGAAAGAATTTCATAATGCAATTATAAGAGCTCTTGGACAAAGTGGGACAATAGACGCTATAGTGACAAATCTGCAAAATGTTCATCAGACCTTTTGTTGGGATGGTAAAACACCTATAAACGGCTATAATAAAGGGGATATCTGGCCATACTATACCCTGGGAGATGGGACAATAATAAACAATATAAATAATTATATCAAAGATATTAAATATGATTACAAAAATATCCAAAATAATTTTTTACCAGGGGGAGATTGGAGGAAATTAACCACGGGTTCCAAATCTAGCCCATCAATATGGATATAGGAGCAATAAAATGCCGAAATCATTTACTCAAATGGTTAATGAAAATGGCCAGGTTACATTATCTTACAACCAGGCTGATATGATAAGCAAATTTAAACTTCCGGTTGATACATACAATGGGATGTGTACGGCTTTTTGCGGGAGATGGCTGAGTGATCCGGGAACATGCCAGAAAGATTGCAAAACTCAAAAATATCAAATCGATACGTTAAACATGTTCAATCGGTATAAAAGCCAAAATCAGGCTGCCGCGGTCACACCTCAACAATTCTATGCGTCAGAATTTAAAAACCTCTCTTATAAAAGCGGATCGGCAACTTCCAATATTGAAAAATTCGATTTCCTGGAATATGTTACTTCAGGGGGATGCGGAGACCGGATGCTCTTCGGAGTCCTGGGAAGTGGCAAGGGTCATGCTCTCGCCGCTATTCGTTCGGGTAACGATCATTGGTTCCTGGACCCGAACGAAGGTTTTGCCTATTTCAGCACGAAAGAGAAATTTATTACATTTGTGGCTTTTTATTTTGATGATAATTTAAGAAAAATCGATAAATACAAAAGGTGTTTTGTTGACTCCTGGAAATAACTAAAAAGGAGGGATTTATGATTAATAAAATATCATTTACGATCCCATCGGGAAAAACGGTAAAAACTTTATCTTCCCAGGAATCTGATGCGTACTGGCAAAAATTTAGCGATGACAGCGATTCATTAGCAGATCGG
>JAKAGC010000230.1 GCA_021817755.1 Acidobacteriota bacterium
AGTTCCCCTCTCCTGTAATCATCATTATCCATACTGGGTAGATCATCATGGATAAGAGAATAAGTATGGATACTCTCAATAGCACAGGCAATCTCCATATAATCCATGGGATTGTATTGAAATGCCTCGATTAATGTCAAAAAAAGCAACGGACGGAGTCGCTTTCCCTTTACCGATAATGCATAATGAACCGCTGCTTCAAGTACACTCTTTTGAGGATTCAACTCTTTTATCAATGCTGCATCGATCCTCTTTGTCAGGTCCTTTATATATTCGATCATCTTCTATCCTTCATTCGTTTCAATATGACTTTTCATAATCAAAAATTAATACGAGACTTATTTTATATATTATTTTCGACTAAAATGCAACCCATTCTACTACCTGAATAGGCGGCACAAATCGTTAAATCCCCTACGGTGATATGTTTTATGCGACTAAAAGATTAAAAAAAAGACCTCTTCCATATAATTGGAATTCATTTTATCAACGCTCTCCGAAATAATGTTTACCGGGAAATCGTTATATTAATTTTTCTAATAGAAATTCGGGTCGTATCCTCATTATTCTCTTTCGTAATAAATTCAAGAGAATATTCACCTGAAAAACCCGGACCCGGTTGCCAGTAAAAAATCCCGTTGGATATATCGAGACTGGACCCCACAGGTAAAGGACTACATCGCTCCCCTATATTCATATAACCCGACATAGTACCGTTGGAGACTTTCCCGATATGTATCTCCACCCGATCCAGAGGGGAAAGAGTAACATGAAAAACATTTTCATGATCTGGATAAATTGTCGATTTTTTGCCATCCAGTTTAAACCCTTTCAAAATGGAAATAGGTGAACTATTAACAGTGATAACGGAATTGGTATTATAAACCGACTGATAGCCAGACATATAAGAAGAATTCATCTCCTGACTTGACCGGTACGAATTGATAATGGAAAAATAACGGCTGCCAATACCTTCTTCATTTCCTGCATTATCTTTTACTACCCAAGCTATCGTATGAATTCCATCCAGGTAACCTGTCGTATCTATATAGAAATAACCGGCAGCACCGTTGGAATTATTTAACCCAGGGAATAACCCTGCAATATCCTCACGATATTGATTATAAATAGGATGGCCCAGATATTTTCCATCGACCCATACATTTATCGTAGAGCCATTATATGGGATCATATTGGGTTGTGGAGCCAACACCCATCCATAGTTAACATAAGAGGTGCCTGATGCAAGCCCACCTTGTATGGGAGTATCGATTGCCCCAAAGGGATTTGTCGAATGAGTATTATCACACACAATTGTTTTACTTCCCAATAAGGTTTCATTTCCGTATGAGTCGTTGGCATACGCATAAAACCGGTAAGTACCGTTTCCCATATTTGGTAAAAAATAAGACAATAACATATACCCCCAACCGGCTTTATAATTCATCGGATAATCAGGATAGAGTAATTCGATATCGGGACGTGCACCTTCTACAAGGACCGCATCGCCTACATATTTAAGACCTTCACTCTCATCATCCACAGGGTCTCTATAAATCTTTACACTATCCACCCCCGTATCATCGATAGCCCACCCCGTAATAGCAATATTTCCATAAACAGATGCTCCTTCCTTAGGGGAATCGAAAGCACCCAGAGTCGGTAAATCATCTTTTGCATCTTTTACTTTAAGTTGTACGGTCAAAAATTGGGGTGAATTATCTGCATAAGTTGATGAAATAGATATAATGCCTTCATACTCCCCTATTGCAAGCCCTTCAGGGTTTACAGAGATATGAAGTAACGCCCCTCCACTTCCCAAATTTGGAGAAACCTGAAGCCATGCGGCATTGGAAGAAGCAGTCCATTTCAATATTCCTTCACCGTTATTGGTAATTATAAGAGTCTGCTCACCAGGGATGACTTTTCCCACCTGGGCACCAAAATAGAGATTGGTTCTATTTATATAAATAGATGGCAATTTTCCATCACTTTTTACAACCATTTGAACGGTAATCGCCTGTGGTGAATTCGAAGCATTTGTAGAACTCACTGTAACCAACCCATTATAGACGCCAGGTAATAACTTACTCGAATCCACTGTAATTTTGACTTGCGAATCTCCCGTACCGGAAGTTGGAGACAATTTGCACCATGTACTGTTGCTAACGGCGTTCCACTCGATAATACCTCCACCACTATTGGAAACATTAAAATTCCCTGAAACCTGCGATTTACTGCCATATAATACTTCAAATTCAAATTTCGTCGGATCAACCGTAAGTCTCGGTAATAGATTTAATATGGTGAAAATAGATTCACTATATTCGCTGTAAACTGTACCTTTATTTGCCGGATGGGCATCTGTCCAGGTTTTAACTTTAAAATAATAAGTTTTACCATATTCCAGATTTTTTATGTCAAAGAATGAAATATTTTTCGAAGTTGTGGAACCACTCTTTAGCCAGTTTTCACTTTCATTGGCTCGATAATAAATTTCGTATCCCCCTGTTTCAGATTTAAATGAAATCGGGATCCAATTCACCCTGATCGATGTAGAAGAGGAAATAATTGTAAATAATCCAGTAGGAGCAACTGTTTGGGTGGTATCCCAACCTGGGTTTTTTTTATCCAGATAGGTTTTTACCGTTGAATCAGAGGAGTAAAGGGCATTATACGATAAAGAACACATAGGAAGTTGAACAACATTTGAAGGGATTTCGCCGGACAAAGAATTCGAATCCAGATAAAAGGAAGAATTTTTAGCATTAAATAACGTTGCTGGTATATTTCCTGTCAACCTGTTTCGAGAAAGTTTGACTACTGCCGCAGTCGTACTTCCCAAACCCGAAGGTATCTCCCCTGATAAATCATTATCTGAAAGATCCATACTCTTGGATACTTTCATAGAACCCAGCAATTCAGGCAGAATTCCCGACAATTGATTATTTGCAAGAGAGAAATCCGCTGCTTTAATATTTAAAAGAGATTGTGGAATGGTTCCAGTAAGATCATTATTGGAAAGATCAAAACGATCGAGATAAATACCAGAGCTAATAGTTTCTAATTCGGACGGAATCGTTCCCGTGAGATTATTATCGGATAAATCGAAGATACTTAAAGAAGAAAAATTCCCAAAGGTCGAAGGAATACTCCCTGTTAAATCATTCCCTGACAGATCGAGTACCCCTAATTTCGTAAGATTTCCCAATTCTTTGGGTATCGATTCGGAAAATGAATTATCATTTAATCGAAGTGTTCTCAGTTCCTTTAATTTGGATAGTCCAACCGGAATAGAACCCGATAAATTATTCCTGAATAGGTCAAGGTAAAATAGATTGGTTAAGTTTCCAAATTCGGAGGGTATGGGGCCTTCCAGACTGTTATTATTTAATCTAAGCTCAACCAATCCTGTAAGTTGACCCAATTCAGCCGGGATCGTTCCCGATAGGTTATTTTGCTGGAAATCCAGGATTCCCAGTTTCGTTAAATTCCCAAGAGTTGATGGTATAGAGCCAGAGAAGTTGTTTATCTGTAATCTCAACTCTGTAAGTTTGGAGAGATTCCCAATTTGGGGAGGGATATTGCCGGAAAAACGATTTGCATTTAATCGAAGAGTTTGCAGATTCTCAAGATTCCCCAAATCTTGAGGGATACTACCACTCAATTGATTATATGAAACATCCAAGTTCATTAATCCGGCAAGATTCCCCAAAACCGGCGGAATGCCCCCACTTAACTCATTCCAATCCAGATATAGAGAACGTAACCTGGATAGGTTTCCCATTTCAACAGGGATAGCCCCGTTAAACTTATTGTTTTTTAGATTCAATTCTTCCAGCAGGGATAATTGCCCTATCTCTCCAGGAATCGATCCAGTTAATTCATTATTTCCCAGGGCAAGGCGCTTTAGACTTATAAGCTTACCCACCTGGGCAGGAATTGTACCTGAAAGCCGGTTCCAGGAAAGGTCAAGGGTTTGGAGTTGTGTAAGGATTTCCAGTTCAGAAGGTAATAACCCTGTCATCAGGTTATTATTAATTATAATGGAGGTAACATGATCATTTGTTACTGATATACCGAACCAGGTTCCTTCCGTTCCAATTTTTGAAAAACCATCCGGTTCAGGATTATTATCCTTCCACCCCGTATTGGTTTTCCAGTTATCTCCTTTGGTAGAATTGTATAAAGCAATTAGGGCTGCTCGCTCATGTGACGATATCGCGCCCCCTAACAGGCCAGTAAACTGTAAAGAAAAAAGGAGCAGCCCCAATGTCTTTATGAAAAATTTCGCTTTATGATTATCTATATTTTTAAATGAATATCTCCAGTTAATAAAAATTCTAGTGTCGTTTATAAACTTAAAAAATTTTCGAAATGTTTTCATATGTATTAATAGCAATTCATATGCCAAAAAACAATATGCTATGCGAATGTGCGGAAACGCTTGATAATTAAAGAAATCAATAAAGTCAGTAAAAATTTTCCCCTTATACCTCTCATAAACTGTTTATAAAAGACTATTAACCTTGTTTATAAATAATATTGATTTACATTTGATTATGACACGTGTTTATATTTCCCTATGTTTTCAAAATGAACATAATTACTGTTCAGAATTTAATACTTAGTATCCGGATTATTGAAATAATACTTAACCCATCGTTACCGGTAAACTGTTCCGGTAATCGATGGGTTCTGGAATTTTATCCTTAGAGATTGAAAAAAGTTAGAATTTAAAAACAAAATCCTTTAAAACCAATCTTAACAATACGGTTCATAGGTATTTGGCGTAATACAGTTAAGGATGCCTGTGGGGCAATAGTAGGTTTTACAGTTTTCGGTAGGTAGAGTTCCGCCTTTAATATCCAGCATTTGATTATCATTCAAAGCAGAGATAGTTTTTTTGTTTAAAGAGAGTTTTTTCGGTTGATTTTTGATTTTCATGGTAACATGATCCTCCATTTTTTATTTGATATAAAATCTTTGGCCTGGATTTAATATTATAATGTTGATTTGGATGATTCACATATTTTATTATACACCCCGAAAAAACTAAATACAAGTTACGATTATTTTAAAACCACAATCCTCATTATCAATATTAAAATTCGCATAAACAAGAAGATTCATTATTTTGGTAAATCAACATTTCTAAATTGTATATTGAAATTTTTTTCACGTCTGGAATAACAAGCTAATTCAAGCATTGCAAAATACTTAGCTTGAGCATCAATTTTTTCAAAGGTAACAGATGCAATTACCGGTACATTAGGGATTAATTGTGTTTCAGGAATTTCACTTGAAGAATTACCAATTTTAGCCGATTTGGATAAATATTCATTTCCCAAATTATCATAGAGCCTCGAATATACTCCAAAGTGATTTAGCGAAAAATAGCATTCCTCCCTTTTATTCATTATTTTAAAATAAAAAATTATTTTTTTTCCCAATCGTTCGGATCTTTGTAATTCAATTATAAATCCTCCTGCATCAACAATATGCCGCTCATCCGGCGAAAGATTTGTTTTATCTTTAATCGAATTCATATCTTTTCCATAATCTTCATCATTTGATAATAACGATTTAATTGCAGCTACAATTGGAATATTCCCAACAGTACCACCTATAATTCTGGCCGTTTTAACATCCAAAATCTTCACCGTGATTCTAACACTATCGCTGAATATTGTCATAGCCCCTGTTATGAGTGCTTCAACACCTGCAATTTGACCCAATTTCTGGACTGAATCGGGTTCGATTAATCCAGTAGTCGCGAGTTTGTACTCTTTTATTAAGGTCTGAAGTTGATTTCTTTCAACAATTTCAAATCCCTCTTCAGTGCCTAACAAAGCCACTGATAATTCTTCTGCTATAAATCTTCCAAGTTTTGTCGGAGTTCCTTGTAAATCAGTAAAATCCACCACTGCGATTTTTGTTATCCCCGATTTTTTAATAAATTCTTTCAGTTTTAACGATATTTCTTTAATTTCTATCTCATATCCCCAGCAACTAAAAGAGTATATTAAAATCAAAACCGTTACAGTAAGTATATTTCCCAACCTTCTAAATTTCATTGGTGTTTCCTTTTACCCGAATAATTCAAATTTCCAATAAATAAATTTTATCAAAATAGATAATCCTCAAATATTACCTTTGAATCAATTTCCCTAATAAGATTATCTTCTGCGGTATTAATAGCATCTTCCCTGGATAATCCGGCTCCTCGCTGAGAAAAAGAAATACTATGTTGAATAGCTCCGGAATTTGATGAAACAAAATGTAACTCAAGGGTAACTGTAGCTGTAATCACGTCTTTAAAATCGGAACTTTCAGTTAAAATGATATTTTTCTTTCCAAGAATTCCAGTTTTAAAGAACGAAGGTAATTGATTCAACATATTGGAATCTAAATTCCCGGAATAAAGCTGATTAAAACCACCATTCTTTACAAATGCTTCCGAAAATAAAGCCGGCGTATTGACCGGGATGTTTCTCTTCTTCAATAATGAAACAATCCTACTCCCCAATGTCCAATCCGGAGAATAATTTTCAACTATGAAAACAGCAATATCTTT
>JAKAGC010000231.1 GCA_021817755.1 Acidobacteriota bacterium
TATCATGCTGTTATTATACCAAAAATACAAATAATGGCAAGTTTTTTTAGCAAATCTGTTATTAATGCGAATAAAGGAGAATCTTTCCAAAAACTATACTTATCCCAATTCTTTAATTTTATTCGATTGAATTATAAATAGATTAATATGAAATTTCAGGTATGATAAGTTATTAAAACAATCCTAACAAAAATCGGACACCTACCGCTGCCAAAGCGGCCACACCAATACTCAGCACAGATGACATCACTACTATTTTCCAGCGAAATTCTTTCCACATTACTATAAATGTACTGAAACAAGGAAAATAAAGTGATACAAAAACTATAAAAACCAAAATCTGGTTAACGGTTAGAGGAAAGTCTACAATATTGGAAACTTGAAAGGCGTTCTGAGCCATTACCAGGACAAGTTCCTTTCTGAAAAAACCATATACTAGTGTAGATCCCAGTTTCTCATTCAACCCAAGAAACGTTTTTACAAACGGTGAGAGTAATTGATCGATAAAATTATTGACAGCGGCATATTCCAGCCAGGCCATCAATATACTCCCGACTATAAGAAAAGGTAATGCAAATTTTAAAAAATCTTTAATCTTGTACCAGGTTTTAGTAAACGACACTTTTAACGAAGGGACTTTCAAATCAGGAATTTCCAGGATCAAGCCTGATGGTTTTCCCATGAAAAGGGACATTATTTTCCCTGTGGCACCAATTACCAATGCAATAAAAATGTAAATAAAAAGTGCACCGAATGGTCCGGTAAATCCAGCGGCTAATGCCAGTATAACCGAAGTTCGAGCCGAACAGGGAACAAAAGGTAGTAAAAGTGCAGTTAAATTTCTCTCTCGTTTATTTTCGATAATGCGTACACTGTACAAGGCAGGAACAGTACATCCAAAACCGAGTATAAAGGGTACAACCGATTTCCCGTGTAGGCCGATCTTATGCATAAAACCATCTGTTAAAAATGCAATTCGGGCAAGGTAACCTGTATCTTCAAATATTGCAGTCAAAAAGATAAGTGGAAGAAAAAAAGGTAATACGATTCCGACTGCTCCATCCAATCCGAGGTACATTCCATCCAAGGTATGCCACCAGAACGGATAAGTAACTTTCAAAGATTCATAAAGGGGTGGAATTTTATCGAGAATAATCCCTGCCAGGTCTTCCAGAACAATACCAGTAAAATAAATAATCCCGAAAAAAATGAGAAAAAAAGCAAGAAGTGGGAAATAGCCGATTATCGGATGAAGAAAATATCTATCGATTCTTTCACGAAGAGGAATTGTTTTTCGGTCGATAAAATGTGACGTTTCTTCCATCAATTTCATTGCCAGATGGTGGCGTTCATAAGAGATGGTTTCGTGTGTATCTTTATGGTGTAAATCTTGAATTTGAGCTCTAATCGGTTCTAGATCATCTTTTATACAATCCATAATGTCAGCCGGTACCATTTCCGGATTTTCAATAGCCTTGATGGCATAGAAGCGGCTTGAACCGTTTCGGGAAATAGTAAAGTCTTTGAAACACTTTTCAAGTTTCCCAATACTTTTCTCGATATGGGAAGTATATTCCATGCGGGTCGAAGTAAATTTTGCATCGATTATGCATTTGAGACTGGCTTCGCACAATTCCTTGACACCTTTTCCATATAATGCTGATGTCGGTATTACAGGAATATTCAGTAATTTTTCCAATTTTTCGGGGTAGAGTTTGACTCCTTTCCGCTCGGCTTCATCCATCATATTTAGAGCGATAATCATCGGGAGTCCGAATTCCATTAATTCCACAGTCAACTCGAGACTTCGGGATAGCATCGAAGCATCGACCACATTAATGATAAGATCGATCGGTTGATCGGATAGGTAGCCATAAGTGACTTTTTCGGCTTCATCTCCCGGATTGAGGGAATAAACACCGGGTAAATCGATTATATGAAATGTGCGACCATTTACTGCGATGTTACTATGTGCGATATCTACAGAGGTCCCAGAAAAATTAGATACATGGGTTTTAATATCGGATAATACATTAAAAATAGTACTTTTACCTGCATTGGGCTGGCCAACCAGGACCACTTCAAACGGTTTCATGAATCATACCTTACCTGGATTTTCCATGCAAGGCGTCTTCCGATAGCAAGTTTTGTCGAATTCAGAGTAATATTTTTAATAAGGATTGGTCCCCAAGAGGAGTCATTGAATTTAATTATTCGATTGCCAGGATGGATTCCCATTGAAATCAGTCGTTTCTTAGCCACCACGCCGGCGTTTATTTCTAATACTTCCAGTTCAGCACCTGATGGTGCTTCTGTTAAATTTAACTCTTTCATTTTAAATATATCCTTATACAGGGTTCTTAATAATAATGAAATCTTTCGTATAAGTCAAGTAAAATTTGAAAAACGTGACCATTCAATTTTTGCAAAGTTATTAATTCCTATTATTACTGCAATATAATTCATTAATTGGGGACAGCCGACCAACAATCTATATTAAGTTGAATCCTTCCTAGAGGCATTTCACTTAATATGTTATACTCTAATTAATAAATGTTTTGATCAAACTTTTTCAAAAGTTTGGCTCCCGGCAGGGCAATACATATATTAAATCACTTGCTAAAACCACAATACATTTTTAAGTAATATATAATTGACTTGTGGTCTTACCTATATTCTGTTATAATAGATATGATCGTAAAAATAGAGGAAACCAATTTACCAATTTCTACGTAATTAGTATTCATATGATTTTTTCACTTGATTTCCCCTTTATTTCGGAGGTTTCAACATGGATCTTTTAAAAATCAAGCACCTTCGCACTATTGCATCAATTGCAATTATTCTATCTCTAGCCGGGTGCGCTAATAAATTACCTAAAATATACAATGTTCCCTCTACAAGTTCTTCGCCCGGAGAACAATGGAGAGCACCTACTCAAACCCTCCAAAAACCGTTTCAAAAAGAAGACAATCTTCCCATTGAGAAAATTGGAGATAAACTCACGAAGCTTACCCTTTTAGATGCCGTCGACATCGGATTGAGAAATAATCCGTCGACACGGGCATCCTGGGCTGATGCCCGTGCAGCAGCAGCAAGTTATGGAGCAAGCCGGGGAAACTGGTTCCCAACGATAAATGCAAGCGGAAACGCAACCCGTTCCAGGGGAATCAGTACGGCTTCTGCCACCAATTCCGATGGGAGCACAACCACCTACAGTGCCGGTGTCAGTCTTTCATACCTCCTATTTGATTTTGGTGGACGTTCTGCTGTGGTAGAAGAAGCCCGTCAGGCTCTTATCGCTGCTAATTGGACCCAGAATGCCGTAATCCAGAATGAAATTCTTCGTGTTCAACTGGCATTCTTTAATTATATTGGTTCCGGTGCTTTGCTGGAAGCTAATCGGACTTCGCTTAAAGAAGCAGAACTCAACCTGGATGCCGCAGAAGAAAAACATAAAGTTGGACTTGCAACGCTTGCGGATGTTTTACAAGCCAAAACAGCTTATTCGGAGATTAAACTTGCTGTTCAAAGTGCAGAAGGTCAGGTGCGAATCGCTAAAAGTTCGTTAGCAGTTGCAATGGGTTACCCTGCAAATCTTGGATACGATATTAATGCCATTCCTCCCGGTAATCCCGAAGGAGAAATTACAGAAACAGTAGATAAGCTTATTGCTCAAGCTCTTGAAATGCGCCCGGATATTCAGGCTTCTCGTGCGCTTGCATCGCAAATGAATGCAAAAATAAAAGAGATGCGAGCCAATCTTCTTCCTTCTGTTTCTGCTGTAGGGTCCCTGGGCAGAACATGGATAGATGGTATTTCGGGTTATAAAAACACATACAGTGGTTCGTTATCGCTTCAAGTACCTCTTTTTTCCGGATTTGCCAGAGAATATGATTTAATGAGAGCAAAAGCTGCCGCCGATGCAGCAATAGAAGATTCGAAAAGCCTTGAACAATCTATTACTTTCCAGGTTTTCTCAACACATAGTAATTTTATTACTGCCGGTGAACGGTTAAAAACAGCAAACGACCTGGTGGCAAGCGCCGTTCAATCGGAAGAAATGGCACTGGGACGATATAAAGAAGGAGTGGGAAGTATTCTTGATCTCCTCTCCGCTCAAAGAACTCTGGCCAGTGCCCGTGCAGAACAAATCAACGCCCGCTTAAATTGGTTCCAACTACTGGCCCAATTAGCACATGATGTGGGTATCCTGGGAAAAGATTCCGAGAACCCATTAATATCTATAAATCAGATAAATCAATCCCTTGAGGTGAAAAAATGATGAACCGCAACAGGAAAAGTTTTGATAATTCAAAATCCGTACAAAACAAAGGTTTACATAACATAAATAAAATCCATTTCAGTTTATTATCGCTCGTTATAATCGCTGTATTATTATTCCCTGGTTGTAATAGCAAAAAAGAAATGCCTCCCCAATCGACAATGGTATCCGTAGCAAAAGCTGTTGCTCTTCCTACAGCGCTTTCCATTTCAGCGGTTGGATCTGTTGAACCGACAGAGACCGTCACGATTCGCTCCCAGGTAAATGGAATCATTGTATCAGTGAATTTCAAGGAAGGTGAAGAAGTAAAAGAAGGACAATTGTTATTCCAAATTGATCCACTGCCTTTTCAAATCACTCTCGAATCTGCAAAAGCCCAATTGGCAAAAGATAAAGCACTGGCAAAGAATGCTGAAAACCAGGCGAATCGTTATGCAGACCTGGTTAAAAAAGATTATGTTACCAGGGATCAGTATGAAACCAGCCTCGCTCAAGCAGAAATGTATAAAGCAATAGTTCAAGCCGATGAAGCTGCTGTAAAACAAGCCAAATTGAATCTCGATTATACATCCATCAGAGCTACTATTGCCGGAAAAACCGGTGCGTTACTCGTTCACAAAGGATTATTGGTAAAAACAAATGATACTGCATTGCTGGTAATCAATAAATTACGGCCTATATACGTAAATTTTGCAATCCCCGGTTCCCAGCTTCCTCTGGTGCAAAAATATGCCACCCAAAATAAACTTGAAGTTCGAGTAAAACCTTCCCGTGAGAACGCAAATACTGAAATTAAAGGATATTTATTTTTTTCAGATAATGCTGTAAATCCCGATACAGGGACCATTACATTAAAAGGAATATTTTCCAATGAAGAAGGTGTATTGTGGCCCGGTCAATTTGTAGATACCGAATTAATACTCACCATAGAAAATAATGCCTTAACTGTTCCTTCTGCTGCTATCGTTGCAGGACAGGAAGGCACCTTCGTTTTCGTGGTTGGAAATGATAAAAAAGCCGAGAAAAGATCTGTCATAATTAATCGGACAATGGATGGTATAGCTGTAATAGATGAAGGTTTATCCCCCGGAGAAACCGTTATAATCGACGGGCAAATGAGACTTGTACCGGGTTCCAGTGTTGAAATCAAAAGTGGTCTGGGTGGAAAGACAGATAAGAGGAGTAAAACATGAGTTTATTTATTAAACGCCCGGTAATGACAACGCTTGTCATGCTGGCTATTTTAATAGCCGGTGTAATGGGATACAGGCTCCTTCCTGTAAGTGACTTACCCACTGTCGATTTTCCTACCATTTCCGTAAATGCCAATCTTCCCGGAGCTTCTCCGGAGACCATGGCCGCTGCTGTTGCAACGCCTCTTGAAAAACAATTCTCAACGATTGCCGGAATCGACAATATGACAAGTACCAGCAGTTTAGGTAGTACCCAGATTACGATTCAATTCAGTCTCGACCGTGATATCGATGCGGCAGCACAGGACGTACAGGCTGCAATTGCAGCCGTTTCCAGGCAACTTCCTCGCGATATGCCCACTCCCCCTTCTTACCAGAAAGTCAACCCTGCCGATCAGCCTATCATGTTTATAGCCATTACCTCCCCCACACTTCCACTCAGCAAACTAAACGAATATGCAGAAACCCTTATGGCTCAGCGTATTTCAATGGTCAGTGGAGTAGCCCAGGTCATGGTTTATGGTTCCCAGAAATACGCTGTACGTATTCAACTCGACCCGAGAGCCATGGCTTCACGAGGAATTGGCATCGATCAAGTATCCAGTGCCATCTCATCCAATAACGTTAACCTTCCTTCCGGTATTTTGTGGGGTAGCGCTAAAACCTATACTGTAAAAGCATCCGGTCAATTAAATGATGCCCAACAATTTCGTAATATCGTTGTCGCCTACCGGAACGGTGCTCCTATACGACTCCAGGATATCGGTAATGTATTTGACAGCGTTCAAAATGACAAAGTAGCCGCATGGTTCGGTGATAGCCGTTGTCTATTCATGGCCATACAGCGCCAACCCGGTACCAATACGGTCGAAGTATCCAGAGCTGTAAAAGCACTCCTCCCCAAATTCAAAAGCCAACTCCCTGCTTCTGTCAGTTTACATATTCTTTTCGATAAAGCCGAACCCATCCAGGAATCGGTTAATGATGTAAAAATCACCTTGTTGATTACTCTCTTACTGGTAATAACAGTCATATTCCTGTTCTTAAGGAATGTATCCGCTACTATGATCCCAAGTCTTGCCCTTC
>JAKAGC010000232.1 GCA_021817755.1 Acidobacteriota bacterium
ATTTCATCCTGAAGTCGTTCATACAGAAGAAGGTAAAAAAATAATCGGTCACTTCCTGTTCGATATCGCCGGCTTAAAAGCCGATTGGAATATGGAAAATTTCATCAAAACTTCAATCGAAAAAATTCGGGAAACTGTAGGTGATGAAAAGGTTATACTCGGATTAAGCGGTGGTGTCGATTCAACCGTACTTGCTCTTTTATTAAATAAAGCCATCGGTGATCGTTCCATGCCTGTTTTTATCGATAATGGCCTACTTCGTAAAAATGAATATACCGATTTGATGGAACGGTTCAACCGGCAATTAGGATTGAATGTCATAGGCATCGATGCGTCGCAACGTTTTCTTGACCGCCTAAAAGGCGTTCGTTCTCCTGAGAAGAAACGTAAAATCATCGGCAAAACATTTATCGATATTTTCAAAACTGCACAGGAAAAAACAGGGAAAGTTAAATTCTTCGCCCAGGGAACACTATACCCCGATGTCATCGAATCCGTTTCCGTAAAAGGTCCTTCTGCCACTATAAAAAGTCACCACAATGTCGGCGGGCTTCCTAAAAAAATGAACTGGCACTTAATCGAGCCATTTCGTGAATTATTCAAGGATGAAGTACGCGAAATTGGACGTGAGCTCGGACTCGATGAAAAATTCATCATGCGTCATCCCTTCCCCGGTCCCGGTCTTGCCGTACGTGTCCCCGGAAGTGTTTCACGCGAGCAGCTCGATAAACTCCGCGAAGCCGATGCAATCCTTATTGAAGAACTCGAAAAATTTAATATATACAACAATGTATGGCAGGCCTTTGTCGTCCTTCTTCCTGTTAAAAGTGTCGGCGTAATGGGCGATCTTCGCACTTACGAAAATGCTGCTATAATTCGTATGGTCGAAAGTGTAGACGGTATGACCGCCGACTGGTACCCAGCCGATCCTGCTTTTCTTAAAAAGGTCGCCAATCGAATCGTAAATGAAGTCAAAGGAATTAACCGCGTCGCATATGATCTCACTTCCAAACCCCCCGGTACCATCGAATGGGAATAAATACAAGTTCTATTCCGCTTTTTTTGTGTTAATGCAATAGAGAAATACCCTATGAAAAGTTTTATACATCTTCATTTGCATTCTCAATTCAGTTTACTCGATTCATGCCTCAAGATTGACGAACTCATAAAAAAAGCCCAGGAATACAACATGCAATCTCTCGCCCTTACCGATCACGGTAATATTCTGGGCGCCTTAAACTTCTACAAACAAGCCAAAAAAAATAATATTCGACCCATTATCGGTGCAGAACTCTATGTAGCTCCTGAGACCCGGTTCGATAAACCCGATAAAGCCAATGATGAACTCAATTACAACCACCTCGTTGTACTCGTTAAAAATGATGAAGGATACAGAAACCTCTCCGAATTGATATCCCGTTCATTTACCGAAGGGTTTTACAGGAAGCCCAGGGTCGACAAGGATTTAATCGAGAAATACCATACCGGTCTCGTTGCTCTTACCGCGTGCATACAAGGAGAGATTGCCTTCAAGCTTTTGCATAATCGTGAAGAAATGGCTTACGATGCCGCCAAATGGTACAGGGAAATATTTAAAGACGATTATTTTATAGAAATACAGAATCATTATCTCCAGCCTCAAATCGAAGTACTTCCCAAACTGGTAAAATTGGCAAAGGATTTATCCATCCCCCTCGTAGCCACAAACGACGTCCACTATCTCAATAAAGAAGATGCCGATGCGCGGGATGTGCTAATCTGCATCCAGACCAACAACGTACTCTCCAATCCAGAACGTCCGATGAAAAAAGAGACCGAGGAGATGTATTTCAAATCATCCGAGGAGATGCAAAAGTTATTCGCCGATTACCCCGAAAGCATCGATAATACCCTCGACATTGCCGCCCGCTGCCATTATGATTTCAAAACCGGTAAATACTTTCTCCCCGAATTCAAAGTTCCTGATGATACTACAATCGATGGCTATTTCGAAAAAATATGCCGTGAAGGTTTCGAACGGCTGCGGCCTACATTTACCGGTAAAAAGTACGATATTAAAACATATGAAGACCGACTCGATTATGAAATCGATAAAATACGCGAAATGGGCTTTCCCGGTTACTTCTTAATCGTCTGGGATATCATCCATTATTCCAAAGAAAAAGGAATTCGCGTCGGTCCAGGAAGAGGTTCCGTAGTTGGAAGCCTTGTCGCTTACGTGATGGATATTACCACCATCGACCCCCTCGAATACGATCTCATTTTTGAACGGTTTCTCAATCCCGCACGTATCTCCATGCCCGATATTGATATCGATTTCGATGGAAACCGAAGGGATGAAGTCATTAAATATATCCGTAATAAATATGGTGAAGAGAGTACCGCTCAGATCGTCACGTTCGGTAAGATGAAGGCCAAACTCGCCATTCGCGATATCGGACGCGTTCTGGAAATTCCTCTCGTCGATGTTAACCGGATCGCTAAAATGATCCCCGATGGCCCCAAAGTCGAATTAAAATCCGAAATCGATAACAGCCCCGAACTCCAAAAAGAGCTCAAACATGTCCCTGAGACAAAAAAGCTCATGGAATTCGCGTTGAAGCTCGAAAACAATATTCGTCATACTTCCATGCACGCTGCCGGTGTTGTTATTGCACCCAAGAAGTTAACCGAATTTATGCCCTTTTACAAAACCAAGGATGATATCGTCACCCATTTTGAAAAAGAAGAAGTCGAAGAAGTCGGGCTTCTGAAAATGGATATCCTCGGTTTAAAAACCCTCACCATAATCGAAAATATTCTAAAAGAGGTGAAAGACGTCGAAGGAATCGATATCGATCTCGATCGTATTCCCCTCGATGATGAAAAAACATATAAGGTGTTCCAGGATGGAGACACAGATGGCATATTCCAGTTTGAAAGTTCAGGGATGCGAGAATACCTCCGCCGCAGTAAACCCGATAAAATAACCGATTTAATCGCTTTAAATGCTCTATACCGTCCCGGTCCACTCGGTTCAGGCATGGCCGAAGTCTATGTCAAACGAAAACTTGGAAAGGAAAAGGTCGAATATATCTTCCCTGAACTCGAAGATATTCTCCAGGACACCTACGGTATTATCGTTTACCAGGAACAGGTTATGCGTATTTCCGTCGTAATCGCCGGGTTTACCATGAGTAAAGCCGATGAGATGCGTAAAATCATGGGGAAAAAACAGACCCACAAAATCGCCGGTGTTCGTGAAGAGTTCCTCGAAGGTGCTACTAAAAAAGGATTGAACAAGAAAAAAGCCGAAGAACTTTTTTCCCAGATGGAAACATTCGCCGAATACGGTTTCAATAAATCTCATTCTACCGCTTACGGGTTCCTCGCCTATCAAACCGCATTTTTAAAAGCCCATTACCCCGTCTACTTTATGACCGCCAATCTCACCTCCGAAGCCGAAAAAACCTCTACCTCCTCCAATGTCATCCAATATATTTCAGAAACAAAGAAGATGGGTATCCAGGTTTTACCTCCCGATATCAACAAAAGCGGGGAGCAATTCCGGGTCGAAACCCGAAGCGCCATCCGGTTCGGTTTAAAAGGGTTAAAAAACGTCGGAAGTGCCGCTATTTCTTCCATATTGACCGCTCGGAACGAAGGTGGACCCTTTAAAAGTTATTCCGATTGTATTACTCGAATCGATCTTACCAAAGTCAATAAATCCGTTCTTGAAAGCCTTATCGGATCCGGCGCAATGGATTGTTTCGGAATAAAACGCCGTGTCCTTTACGATACCGTCGAAGAGGTCATCCGCCAGGCCGCTGTTCTTCTTAAACACAGCGCATCCAGGCAAAAATCCCTCTTTGCAGTCGAAGAAACCAAATCCATCTACATTCCCAAAGAAATCTACGATCTCGAAGAATGGTCCGAGAATGAAATCATCAAGCATGAGAAAGAAATTGCAGGTATTTACATCACCTACAATCCCCTTGATAAATTCAGGGATGAAATTAAAAAAGTCTCCAATACCGATATTGCCAGCATCATGATCGGTGAATTTAAAAATGAAGCCATCCGCATCGGCGGCGTTATTACCGAATTCTCCCAACGAAAATCCAAAAAAACCGGGACATTTTACGGAGAACTTTTCTTCGAAGATTTAACCGGAAGAATTAAGGTCTTGGTTTTTAAAGATAAGTGGGCCCTGGTTAAAGATACTATTAAAGCCGATTTCCCTTATTTTCTTGAAGGCCGTATTCCTGACAGCGATGACTCCACTCCCAATATTTACCTCGAAAACTTAACCGAATTGGAATCCCATTTAAAGAAGCAAGCCCGGCGTATCGTAATTAAAATACAATACGAGCAACTTAACGATGAATTTTTAAATGAACTCGAAGCCCGCCTCAAAGCAAACAGCGATTCTGTCCCCATTATGATCGCCATATATACTTCCGATAATTTCAGAGCCGATATAAATGTAAACTCCGGTTACGGTTTAAAACCTACCCTTTCCATGAAAAACGATATTGAATCTATTGTTGGTGAGAATTCTGTAGAAATTCTATTTTAAATCAAATTGAGTTTCGCTTTTTCAATCAAAATCCGATTTATTCACGTTTAGATTCATCCGAGGGAGCTTTATACTCCACCGGTTCAGGATGAACCGTAACATCCGCATCCGGGGAGATGTTTTGTATTTCCGATTCAATCTTCTCCGTCAACCGGTGGGCAGCCGTAAGCGTCTGGTTTCCATCCAGTGTCACATGTACATCCACAAACAATTTCGGCCCTGAGGGACGGATTCGGATACTATGACAATCTTCCACCCCTTCCAGATTCTCCACGCATTTCTTTATTTGTTTATCCAGACCTTTCGGTGCAGCGTCAAGTAACGCACAAATCGTACGTTTCCCCAATTGAATACTCACCCACACAACGATTAATGCCACTCCCAACGCCGCAATCGCATCCGTTCTTTCCAGGAATCCCAATGAAGGGAATTTATCCGCAATAAAGACACCCACCAAACCCAATAAAACCACACAGGAACTCCAGACATCCGTGCTAAAATGAAGTGCATCCGCTTCCAATGCCTGGCTATTGTGCTTTTTAGCCGTCCTGTAAAGCATTCTGGAACGCGAAATATCCACGATTATCGACGTAAGGATAACCAGGAAAGCCCAGGTTGACGCTTGCACATCCGCTTTCCTGAAAAATAACCGTTCGATCGCTTCATATATTATCCATATGCAGGTAATTAACAGGAGAATCGTTTCGATAAAAGCCGATAAATTTTCCACCTTTCCGTGGCCATAATGGTGCTCTTCGTCTGCCGGTTTATCCGAAACACGCACAGCAAAAAAAGTGACCAATGCCGCTACCAGATCAAGCCCCGAGTGCGCTGCTTCCGAAAGCATACCCAAACTGTTCGTCATTATTCCCACTACCAGTTTTAAGCCTGTAAGCAAAAAAGCAGCCAGAACAGAACTAAAGGCCGCTTTACGTTTTTCATCATTTGCCATTTGAGGTGAATTTGTCTCCATGCTTTTTTCCTCTATAGATAAAATTGAATTGTAAAATAAATCACGTTCAAAGTCAACATTTTTATTCGAAATTTCCCTGTTCAGTACAGCGAAAATCCCTATTAAAATTAAAATAAATTTACTTGACAAACGATATATCCTTCATTACAATAATGCCATGAGAATTCGAATGAAAACAATGCCCGAGATGATTTCCGGGCGAATAGAGCGGTTAGTACCTCCACCCAGGCATGTCCCCATTCCCACCATGTGTACCATGTTAACCGGTATTGTCGGTTTATTCGGCGCTGTATTTTTTTCTTTTGGAATGATATTTGTGTGGGTTTTTGGAAGTCAGGTTCATCCTATCGATAATTGGCGGGTAAAGCATTCCAGTAAAATCGCTCCTGCCATCATCCAAAGTATTTCCACTACCGGCGCCTCTGTTAATGAAGAAAAAGTGTATAAGTATAACTTCCAATACCAACCCGGTGATGGCATTCCCCTCGAAGCAGAATGCTACACAGTAAACCGCAGATGGAAAGAAGGAGATCGAACCCTTGCCCGTTATGTCCCCGGACATGAAAAATTAGCCTCTTTGGAAGGTGCATCTCTAAACGTTTTTCCCGTCTGGATACTCCTTCTTATCTCTCTATTTCCCATCGTCGGATTCACGCTATTTATTATACCCTTTATTTCCGGTATAAAAAACATTAAGCTTCTTAAATATGGAATAATAACCGGTGCATCCAATCTCCATACCTCTACCTCAAACATGTCCATTAATGATGAACCCGTATTAAAGTACTCCTTTCAATTTACCGATCGTTTGGGAATGACATATATGGGTTCCTCCAATTCGCTTGCTACTCCATATCTCGGCGATGAAGCAGCAGAACCCGTTCTCTATCTCCCTTCCGACCCCGAACGTTCCATGCTTGTTGATTCCATTCCTCTTAAAGTACCCCTCGGTGTCGATGATTCCGGTCAATGGTATCATAAAGGCGGAGCAGCATCCGTTTTTAAAATGCTCCTTGTTGCCTTTTTAATG